>NZ_KV793248.1:0-23355 GCF_001808405.1 Trueperella sp. HMSC08B05
CCGAGTGGGCCTAATTCTTAGGCCACTCCAAACCCAAGACTCAAAGGGGATACTTATGGTGCTGTCAGACTCGACGTACTACGGTAGAGATCACAAGTGAGACCCGGAAACTAAAGAATGAATGAGGGCGCCTGGTGACCGCATCAAAGCAATTTCAAGTTCCTCCAGAGATTCACGTGGAAAGCGTTCGCGCTTTTGTGAGCGAGTGGGCAGAGATCACCAATCCTGAAAAGATCGAGCTCGTCTCAGCAGCGGATGACGCCAGGCTGCTCGAAGAGGCCATCGCCGCCGGCGAAATGCTGCGCGCAGGCAAAGGTCGCTACTACTCACGGTCACACCCGAAAGACACCGCCCGCACCGAAGAGCGCACCTTTGTCGCCACGGCTGACGAGGCGGATCGCGGGCGCTACAACAACTGGCGCCACTCAAGCGAGGTCAAACCGCTGCTGACGAGCCGCATGCGCGGCGCTTCGGCGGGTAAAACCATGTACGTGGTGCCGTACCTGATGGCCCCTCCCGGCACCCCGCTTGCGAACTTCGCGCTCGGAGTTGAGCTCACCGACGACCGCAACGTGGTGCTGCAGATGATCCGCATGGCCCGCGTCGGAATTGAGCACTTCGACGGTGTCAGCGACCAGGACTTCTTCGTGCGCGGTGTGCACGTCACCGGTGACCTGACCGCGCTGCAGCAGGGCACCGACTCCGACGAGCGGATGTTTGTGACCGTCGCAGACGAGCGCACCATTTTGCACTTCGGCTCCGCGTACGGCGGCAACGCGCTGCTTGGTAAAATCGCCCACGGTCTGCGCCAGGCGTCCTACGACGGTTACGCCTCAGGGAAGTTCCTCGCGGAGCAGTTCCTGCTGCTTGGGATCCACGACCGTGAAACCGGCGTCACCACGCACGTGTGCGGCGGCTTCCCGAGCGCGTCAGGGAAAACCAACCTCGCGATGACGCTGCCGCCAAACGGACTCGGCGACCGCTACCGCGTTGATTTTTACGGCGACGACATCGCCTGGATGTGGGTTGACGACGAAGGGAAACTCCGTGCCATCAACCCCGAAAACGGTGCCTTCGGTGTCGCAAAAGACACCAACGAGGGTTCCAACCCCACCGCGATGGCGGCAATCGCTGAGGGATCGGGCACGATCTTCACCAACACCGCCTACAACGAAGTCACCGGCGAGGTGTGGTGGGAGGGTCTCACCCCCGAACCCCCGGCCGACCCGGCAGGGTGGCTCGACTGGACCGGCGCGAAAATCACCGACCGCACCGCCGAGCAGCAAAACGAACCGTGGGCGCACCCGAACAGCCGCTTCACGATTCCGCTGGAGCGCATCCCGAACCTCGCCGAAGACGTCTCCAAACCCGAGGGCGTGGTCGTTGACGCGATTATCTTCGGTGGCCGCACCCGCGATCGTGAACCGCTGATCCGCGCAATCGACAACCTTGTTGATGGCGTCTACGACGGGCTGACACTCGGCGCCGAGGCGACTTTCGCAGCGGACGGGCTTGACGGGCAGCTGCGTTACGACCCGATGTCGATGCGTCCGTTCTTCTCGTACTCCGAGGGTCGCTACGCCGAACACTGGCTTAAAGTGCTCGGGCAGCTGAAAGAGACGCCGATGTTTGCCCACGTCAACTGGTTCCAGCGCGAACCCGAAACCGGTCGTTACCTGTGGCCGGGCTTCCGCGAGAACCTGCGCGCGCTGAACTGGCTCACACAGTACCGCGACGGCAAAGTCAAGGGACGCAAAACCCCGATCGGCGTGCTCCCGCTTGTTGAAGAGCTCGACTTTACCGGTCTCGAAATCGACGCGGCGGATCTCGACAAACTGCTGCGGGTTGACGTTGAACGCTGGCTGCAGGAAACCGATCACCGCGCTGAGCACCTGCGCGAGCTGCCCGATATGCCGCGCGAAATCTGGGACGCACACGAGGCGCTTGTCGAGGCGTTGCGGGCCGAGGCGGCAACTGACGCAGGGGGCGCAGACAGCTAGCGCCTGCGCCACCGCGCGGCCGCGGCGACACAAAACTGCCACACAACAAACGAGGGGGAAACCGAAACGTGTTCGGTTTCCCCCTCGCCTTTGGGTTACGCGCCCGCGAAAACTAATCGCGGCTGGTTTTTTCGATCAGCTCAGCGAAGCGGTCAATGTATTTCTGCAGGAACTCAACGGTTGACTCGCGGGTGATCTTATCCCCGTCACCGAAAAGCTCAGGCGACTGCGACAGGAACACCTCGGGCTGGCCAAGCGTTGGCATGTCGAAGTAGGAAAGCGCAAGGCGCAGGTTCTTCTGCGACGAGTACCCGCCCATGCGTCCAACAGAGTGGCTCACAATTCCCGCCGGGAGTCCCTTCCACGCAACGTCGGCGTTGGGTTTCGACCCAATATCCACCGCGTTTTTCAGGCACGCCGGGATGGTGCGGTTGTTCTCCGGGGTCACAAACAGCACCCCGTCAGAGGCCTTAATCGTCTCGCGGAACTCCGTGTACTCCGCCGGCACCGGCTTGTCGGTGACCTCTGGGTCGTCGTAGTCGAAATCGTACAGCGGCAGGTCGCGGATCTCCACGATCTTCGCCTCGTACCCCTCAGGGAACATCGGAATCAGGTTGTGCGCAATCTTACGGGCAAAGGAGCCACGACGCAGGCTCCCAACAATCACACTCACGCGCTTCGTCATACGTTTCACTCTCTTTTCTCTATTTCAACTGTGGATCATGCACCGCGATCCGCGCCCTCATACGCCACAGACTCGCGCGGCGCGAGCTGCCGGTCGCTGCCCCAAGCCGAGCAGAACCGGCACTCGCTCACGAGGTCAAGCCTATGTTAACAATTCCGCGATTGCGAACCTCATGAGTAACCGAAGCTCCGAGCACCAAGCGCGGCCTGGTGCTCCCGGAACTTGCGGGGATCCAAGCCACTGGCTTTCAACTCTTTCGCGCGCTCCGGGTAACCAAACACCGACGGCAGTTCGCCCTGCGCAAGTTTCGCCCGGCTCTCCACCCGGACCTGCGAGTTGGGGTGGACGAAGCCGTGCGGTTCGTACTCGAAAAGCGCCCAGCACCACGCAAACGCCTCGCCCTTCGTGAGCCCGGCCCAGCGCCCCTCGGTGATCAGCGAATCAGCGTCGGGCATCGCGTACGCCTGCTCAACCCGCGCGCTCCCCTCTTCACGGAGGGTCTCAGCGGTGATCCGCTCTCCTTCTTCGCCGGCGCGAACAGCGTCAGCTGCCGCGGCCTCGATCAGTGCGGCGAAGTCGTCAAGTGACAGCGTGGCGCCGTTGTCACCGCCAGCGAATGCAACCGGCGGGTGCTCGCGCAAGATCTTCAGCAGCGACGCTCTCACGCGGTTCCCGAAACGAGTGCCGGGTTTGACCCCAGAGTAACCAAGCCCGATCCGGCTCCACCAGTCTTGGTCGGTCTCAAATGAAAAATGATGTGCAGACACGGAGCTCACGCCCCTTTCTTGGGGCAAGCGCCCCATCGAATCTTGCTCCATGAGATTTCATGAAGCCCGTTCTTCCCCTGGGACACCCGGGAATCGATGGATTCGGGTTGTCGCGTAACCGGCCAGGTACCTACGGTTACGACTCTTGAACGTGGAAGTGATCGTAGCACACAAAACGATCCGCTGTCACGGGTCGCCTTGGTCGCCTTGGTCGCCTTGGTCGCCTTGATGAGGGCTACATCGCGTCGATGAGATTCCGAACGGCCTGCGAGATGCTCGTGCTGTGGGAGTGTGCGTAGTGTTCGAGTTTCGCGCGGCGCGCAGCATCGAGCCGCACAGTCACCGGGCGCACATCGGTTCCGACGCTGACGGGTCGACCGGGGCGTGACGGGCCGAGGTGGTCGCCGGTGTATCCCGCTTCGGATTCGTCCTCTGCCGCCCAGCGCTCAATTTGCTCATCGGTGAACTCAACCCCGTTTACATCGGTGTACGTGCTCATGACGCTACCTCCTTGCTCCAAGGCCTACCTCGATCAGAACTTTCTTTGTGGCAGGCATTGCGTGATAGATGAACCAACCATCCGGTTCGTCTTCCACTGCGACATATTCCAGAAGTCGGCCTGCGCCGTCGGCGCCCACACCATTTATTTATGTAAGACATAATTAATCTAAGGCGTAAACGGGCCTGTGTCTAGCGGTCGAGCCAGTGCCTTGTGGCGAGCACAAGCGCTGCAACACCGCGCTGCAGCGTCGGATCGATGACGGGTGCGTAGTGCGGTGAGTGGTTCGACGGCACATCGGTGTGGACCGTTCCCGCCGCCTCCGCCGCGGCGTACTCCGCGGCGTCGTGACCGCCGAGCATCCAGTACACAAGCGGCACCCCCGCGGCTGTGGCGAGCACTCCGACGTCTTCGCTTCCGGAGAGCGCGCCGGGTGCGAAAAACGCGTCCTCCCCGAAGGCGTCAACAAAGACCGCGTTCAGTTCCTCCGTGATCTCCGGGTCGTTATAGGTGACCGGGAAACGGTCACCGAACTCAATCTTCGGTGGCCTTGGAGCGTTTGACGCCGCGGCCTCGGCCTCGATGACGCGCTGGATTCCCGCAACCAGGCGCTCGCGCACGGTCTCGCTGAAGCTGCGGACGCTCAGCCCGAGCGAGGCGGACTCCGGGATGATGTTGTTTTTGCTCCCGGCCTCGATCCGCCCGACAGTCACAACCGCGGTGTCACGCGGGCTGATCTCCCGCGACACCACGGTTTGTAAACGCATCACCGTGGCCGCCGCCATCACCACCGGGTCGATCGTTGTCTCCGGTTCCGAGCCGTGACCGCCCCTGCCGGAGGCGGAGGTGGAGTCGATCTGGCGGTCGGCCACCCGGTTCGCCAAGACGGTCGAGAACCAGCCCGGGTATGTGCCATCAGAGGATTTTGAGGCGAGCCTGGATTCGGTACGCCCCGCCGATTACAGCGACGTCGGCCAAGCCCACGCCCTATCCAAGGCGTACCCGGACTCGCTGCGCTACTCGGAGGCCACCGACTGGCTCGTCTATTACGACGGTGTCTGGTACGAATCCGCTCCCGCTGCCCAAGCCGTCGCCCAGGAGCTCACCGAACGCCAACTGGCCGAGGCCCACGAGCTGCTCGAAGACGCCAAAGACCAGCTCGCCGCCACGGGGGCTGCCATGTTGTTGGCGTCGATGTCGAAGGCGAAAGCCCAGGCCATGTTCAACGCCGCCCAACAGGAGGCGTTCGCCGCGTTCGAGGACGCGAAAACCTATGCGGCCTACGCGCTCAAACGCCGAGAATCACGCGGGATCACCAACTGCCTGAAAGAAGCCCGCCCCATGCTGCTGACCACCCCTGAGCAGCTCGATGCCGACCCGTATCTGCTCAACGCCCCATCAGGCACCTACGATCTGCGCCACGGGACCATGTCGCGCCACGACCATGATCCGGCGGATCTGGTGACCAAGCAGACCAGCCTCGACCCGGGCGCCGACGGCGCGCACCTGTGGCAGGAAGCCCTCGAGGTGTTCTTCCAAGGCGATGCCGAGCTCATCGCCTACGTGCAGCGCATCGTCGGCCTTGCTGCGATCGGGCAAGTCTTCGTCGAAGCCCTCGTCATCGCTTACGGAGATGGTCGCAACGGCAAATCGACGTTCTGGAACACCATCGCCAGAGTCTTAGGCACGTATGCAGGCAACATGAGTGCTGATGTGCTCACGATCGGTGGGATGCGCAACGTCAAACCGGAGCTGGCTGAGGCCAAAGGCAAACGCCTCATCATCTCTGCCGAATCCGAAGAAGGCGTGCGCATGTCCACCTCCGTGGTCAAGCAGCTGGCCTCCACCGATCAGATCTACGCGGAGAAGAAGTACAAGGCACCGTTTGCCTTCACCCCCTCGCACACCTTGATTCTCTACACGAACCATCTGCCCAGGGTGGGTGCGATGGATGCGGGCATCTGGCGCAGGCTCATCGTCATCCCCTTCGAAGCGAAGATCGAAGGCACATCCGATATCAAGAACTACGCCGACTACCTCTACACGCAGGCAGGCGGGGCGATCCTGGCCTGGATTATGGAGGGCGCGCGCCTCATCCACGCCGAGGACTACCACCTCAAGGCTCCTGCCCGAGTTGTGGAGGCATCAGCGGCGTATCGGGAAGAGAACAACTGGTTCGCTCAGTTCCTTGACGCCAACTGCGACCTTGACCCTGGGCTGTCGGAACGGGCCGGGGATCTGTATCAGGCCTATCGGGCGTGGGCGATGTCGACCTCTGGGTGGGCGCGTCCCATGGTCGATTTCAACGCCACCGTCGAACATCACGGGGTCACACGTAAAAGGACGATGCACGGGATGTTCGTCCACGGTTTGGCCTTGAGGAACGAGTTCGACAACTAAGCCAGACGGGCCTTATGACGACCTATGACGACCCATATCTGAGTTTGCTATAGGGCAGAAAATATAGCCCTTAGGAAAAGTCCATATCGCATCGTCATAGGTCGTCATGGGCCTCTCACACGAGAGGACATGAACCATGAACGAGCACGCAATCGAACAACACTTGAAAAAAGCCGTTGAGGCGATTGGTGGCCTGTGCTGGAAATTCACCAGCCCAGGCACCGCAGGGGTTCCAGACCGCATCTGCATCCATCGCGGACGCGTCATCTTCGTCGAACTCAAAGCACCCGGACGCCTCCCACGCCCCATCCAACGCCGTCGCATCCAGCAGCTCAAGGATCACGGCGTTGATGCGGCCGTCGTTGACAACATTGACGCGATCCAGGAGGTGGCTGATGCGCTACGAGCCGCATGACTACCAACGACAGGCCACCGCCTTCGTTGAAGACCACCCGCAGGCCGCGATCCTGCTCGGGATGGGCCTGGGCAAGACGGTGATCACCTTGACGGCAATCTGGAATCTGCTGCTGGACTCCTTCCAGGCCCGCCGGGTCCTCATCGTGGCACCCCTGCGAGTCGCCCGCGATACCTGGCCTGCCGAGGCCACCAAATGGGACCACCTCGCCGGGCTCACCATTGCCGTGGCCGTGGGGTCGAAAGCCCAGCGGGTGGACGCGCTTGCCGCCGAGGCGATGGTGACCGTCATCAACCGCGAAAACGTGCCCTGGCTGGTGCGCCACCTCGGCAAAGCCTGGCCGTTCGACATGGTCGTCATCGACGAGCTGAGCTCGTTTAAGAACCACCGGGCGCAACGGTTCAAAGCACTCGCCGCCGTGCGGCCACGTCTCACCCGGATCGTGGGACTGACCGGCACGCCAGCAGCCAACGGGCTGATGGACCTGTGGGCGCAGTTCCGTCTCCTTGATGAGGGCCAGCGCCTCGGCAGGTTCATCACCCACTACCGCAACCGCTGGTTCGTACCCGATCGGCGAAACGGCCAGCAGATCTTCACCTACAAGCCCGCACCCGGTGCCGAGGACGAGATCTACGAGGCGATCAGCGACATCACCTTGTCGATGCGCACCACCGACTACCTGCGCCTGCCCGAGCTGACGGTCACCACGACGCTCGTCGACCTCGAACCGAAGGAGCGCAAAGCCTACGAGCGGTTGCGAGATGAGATGGTGCTCGACCTCGACGGGCAGGTCATCGACGCCGCGAACGCCGCAGCACTGTCAGGCAAGCTGCTACAGCTGGCCTCCGGCGCGATCTACGACGAAGAAGGCAACACCGTAGTGGTGCACGACCGCAAACTCGACGCGCTCGAAGACCTCGTGGAGGCCGCCAACGGTCAGCCGCTGCTCGTGGCCTACTGGTTCAAACACGACCGTGAGCGCATCACCGAACGCTTCCCTGGGGCCCGCGAGCTGAAAACCAGTACCGACATCAAAGCGTGGAACGCCCGCGAGATTCCGCTGGCGCTCATCCACCCGGCCTCAGCCGGACACGGGCTCAACCTCCAGCAAGGCGGCAACCTCCTGGTCTGGTTCTCCCTGACCTGGTCCTTGGAGCTCTACCAACAGACCAACGCAAGGCTCTACCGCCAGGGACAAGACCAGCCGGTGACGATCACCCACCTGGCCGCCAACCACACCCTCGATGAGGCGGTACTGGCCGCGCTGGACAACAAAGACACGACACAGGCTGCGTTGATCAATGCGGTCGCCGACACTCTGGGAAAGCAGGCACACTCATGAACGACCACCCCATCTGGGACTACTTCGACTACCGCAAAGCCGCCATCGGCGTCCTCCAGGACTACGCAACCCAAGCTGTCATTCTCCAGCAAGGCGACGGGTACGCCAACGAGCTCAAAGCCTCACTGACCTCAATCGGCTCACCCCGATTCGACGGCCTGCCACGGGGCAACAACCCGCACGCCGGTGAAGCGAGAGTCTGCTCGATCCTCGACAACCTCGACGCGCTCAAAGCCCGCAACCAAAAAGCGCAGGCCTACATGGATTGGTTCAACCCGGCCTGGGAAAGCCTCAGCGACGATGACCGGCTGGTCCTCGAGGTCTTCTTCCTCGACGACCTCTCCGCCGAGGACGCCGCCGTCAAAGTCGCCGAACACTTCTACGTCGAACGCAAGACTGCCTTCGCCAAAAAGCAGCGCGCCCTTGCCCGCTTCGCGCGTCTCTTGTTCGGCAGAGACTAAAGCACTGGCGCGCATGAGTGTCGCAAAGAGGGGATGACTTTCAGGGTGTGCCTGTCGCATGCTGTAAGTGGTTGAAAAGTAGGTCCCGACCCCCAGACGAATCATCACGGTTCGTCTGGGGGTCGTTGCCATGAACGACAAGGGGCGGTGAGACGGATGCCTTTCAAACCCAAGCGCCCGTGCTCCCAGCCCGGCTGCCCCGAGCTGACCGAGACGCGGTTCTGCCCCGAGCACGCCCGCGCCGAGGACACCCGCTACCGGACCTACCAGCGCGACCCGAAGATCAACCGACGCTACGACCACCGGTGGCGAAAGATCCGCGCGGCCTACGTCGAAGCCCACCCGTTGTGCGAGGACTGCCTGGCCCGTGGCCGGTACACGCCCGTGGCTGAGGTCCACCACGTGATCCCGCTCGACCACGGCGGCACCCACGACGAGTCGAACCTGCGCAGTCTGTGCAAGCCGTGCCACTCGCGCCAGTCCGCGCTCGATGGCGACCGGTGGCGGCAAGCCCCTCGGGTCTACAGCTACTAAAAAGGGCTGTGTGCCCGCCTGTCGCGGCCTCCCTGCCGACCCTCACCTGTGCCAACCTCGACCCCGTTCGCCCGGCACGAGGCGACGTGGCGCGCTTGCCGAGGGGGTGGGGGCGAGCGGATCTCCACAGCTGGGCCGCTCCTCAGCGGGCGGGGCCAACCGTACACAAAAAGACCGAATCAAACAGGGTATTAACCCCCAAGCCCTCCATCACCGGGCTAACCGCCTGGAAGGAGGCGAGATTTCATGGCGAAAGACGGAACACTGCGCGGCGGACGCAGAGCAGGCTCAGGTGCGAAGCCCACACCTGCGTTTGAGAAGATCACCGAAGGCAAAGACGCACGCGTCCTCCACATCGCGTCGCTCGACCCACCAGATCTGGAAGCGGGCGGGGATCTTGAAGGTAGCGTAATGCCAGAACCTTCGGCTTATTTGGCGGCTGTGCAGCGTGATGGTAACCCTTTGGGTGCTGACGTAATCTACCGCGATACCTGGAACTGGCTCAAGGAGCGCGGCTGCGAAAAACTCGTAGCTCCACGGTTGATTGAGGCTTATGCGCAGAATTTTGCTCGGTTCATTCAATGCGAAGAAGCAATCTCCGATTTTGGCCTGTTGGGTAAGCATCCGACCACGGGGGCGGCTATCGCGTCCCCATTCGTGGCCATGTCTCAGTCGTTTAGCAAGCAGGCGAATACGCTCTGGTACGAGATTTTCGATGTGGTCAAAGCCAACTCGCTGGTGGACTACTCGGGGCCGACTCCTGCGGATAACGTGATGGAACGGCTACTTCAGGCACGCTCATAGTTATTGGCGTAGTGCGGGTGCGGTGTGGGCGTAGATGACGACCACTGCAATCAAGGCGATACAGACGGCGAAGGGTGCCAGCGGGTTCCACCCGTAAAGGGCGGTCGAAGCCAGCGGGGCAATCGCGTACGCCAACCCATTATTAGCGTTAATGATGCCAGCCACTGCGCCTTGCTCATCTGCACTCATCTTCAAGGTTGGGCCAGTGTTGTACCCGGGCATCGCCAGTCCCATACCTACCCCCAGCACGATACACCCGACAACCAGTAAAGCGTGCGAGGAGGTAGGCCAAATGAGCACAGTTGCAACTAGTGTAATGGTCAGACCAGTACGTAAAAGCTTCGCTGCTCCCCACCCTGTCTTTGGAGCAATCACCGCTTGGGCAATGATCATGGTCACGCCCATGATGGTCAGGTAAATCGCGGAAATACCTGCGGTCGCAGTTGCCGACAGGGCGAAGCGGTCTTGGACAGTGAATCCAAAAATCGTAGCAACAGAAGAAAACACAAGAAACATCACCAGACCAGTTGCTAGCCAGGGAGCTACACGCGGATCAGTGAAGCGAATCCGTTGAGGCTTTGCAAAAAGTTGCCCTTGGCTTTGAGGTGCGAAACTCACCAAGAGAACAACCAGACCAATCACCATCACAACGGGCATGACCACCAAGGGTAAGAGCAGGCCACCAGCAGCGGCTAACACACCTCCAGTAACACCTCCAACAATGGAGGCCATCCCTTGAGCCGCTCCAATCATGCCCAGTGCTTTTACCCGCCCGTTCTCGCTGGCAGCATGCGTGACCAGGTGGGCTTGCGCGGTCGGGGCGATCGCTGAAATCCCTCCGCCATAGAGCAAACCACGAGTGATCACAACACCAAAAACCAGTCCGACACCGCCAACTACCTGGTTCATCCCCAGGTAGGAGACAATACCGAAGGCGCTCAAAGCGATGATCGCGATCACAAGCCCGGCAGCGAGTACACGTTTAGCGCCGACACGTTGGGAAGCTCGCCCCCAATAAGCACTCAAGCTCGCTAGTACAATCGCTGCCAAAGAGATAGTGGCGCCAATATGCCATTCCCGCAATCCGATCTGTCGTGACAGTGGCGCGATGATCGGATTGAGAATCATTTGCCCCATAAAGGCGAGAAAAACGATTCCCACTACCAGGTTCGCTTGCGCTCCTGGATCAATAGAACTCTGTGTCGGCTTATTACTACGAGGGTCAGGCATCACTACACTCCATTACTAGAACACTGTTTCACTTAGGGATATTGTAGAATGGTGTTCTAGTAAGGGTCAAGGAATAAGTTAAGGGTCACCTTATGAACACTGTGCTAACGGGGCGAAGGGCTGGGCTATCACGCGAGCTGATTGTCAAACAAGCTGTACAGTTAAGCGCGATCAGTGGCGTTGAGGGATGGTCAGTACGGGACATTGCCCGTGAACTGGGCGTGGTTCCCTCAGTGATTTATCATTATTTTCCAAACAAGGAAGCCATTTGTGATGCTGTTGTAGACCGGGTATGTGTCGGGATTGAAGTTCCCGACCCGGACCTTGAATGGAAAGCCTGGTTTCGAGCTATGGCTCACAATCTACGCCCCGCATTGTTAGCATATCCAGGGATTACCGACAGGTTCGCGCGGGGCAAGTTCACTGAACAGTTTTTGCCGATGATCGATGGAGCCTGGGCCAAACTACAAGAAGCTGGGTTTGGTGACAATTCGCCTGTGGCCTACACAATTATCGCGAACTCGATCATCCACACGATCGGAGCGAGAAACCTGCGCGCATCCAATCAAATCCAACCTCGCCACAACCTGCACGAAATGCTTGTCAGGCTTGAGCCTATGATGGCTCAATCTGTTGGACTGACCAGTATTGTCAACTCTTACCTGGAGCCTCTCTCACACCTTGATGAAGAAGAAGCGATGTCCGAGGAATACTACGACCTCGTCATCGATGTGATCCTAGACGGCATCGAACATACCCTGCTGCCTTAACTCTGACCCACTTCTCAATCATCGTCTTAGTGAGCGCCCGCACAGCTGGCGCTCACTTTTTTATTCCCACCCCATATCAATTTATGAAAGCGAGTTGTATATGTCGTTGAAAACCGCTGAAAGCGTGCGCGCCGGGCACCCGGACAAGCTGTGCGACTACATCGCCGACTGCATTTTGGATCGTGCCCTCTACGAAGACCCTGCCGCCAGAGTGGCTGTCGAAGTGATGGCAATCAAAGCACGCATCTATGTCGCTGGCGAGATCACCTGCAAGGCAAAGCTTGAGATTCCGATGCTGGTACGCGCAGCGCTTGAGCATGTGGGTTATGATCCGCGCCGGTTCCGCATCCGCGCCAAAATTCACTGCCAATCGAGCGATATTGCTGGCGGGGTCGATAAATCTTTAGAAGCACGCCACGGTGATACGAGTTCTCACGTAATGGTTGGTGCTGGCGATCAAGGCACCGTCTACGGCTACGCCACAGCCGAGAGCGAAGAACGACTCCCGTTGCCACTGGTTTATGCTCACCGGATCTGCAAGCGTCTCGATCAAGCATTCACAGACGGCAAGATTCCAGAGCTCGGCCCGGACGGGAAAGCCCAGGTCACTGTTGAGTATGACGGCGAAACCCCTAAACGTATCGCCACGATTGTGGTCTCGGTCCAGCACAAGCCAGGCATTAACGTGGAGGATTTCAACCAGCGTCTGATTTCGCTGGTTATCTCGGCGGCGTGTCGCGAGATCGAAATCGACGAACACACCGAAATCCTGATCAACCCTTCAGGGCGTTTCGTCGAGGGTGGCCCTGCCGCAGACACTGGGCTGACTGGCCGAAAGCTCATGGTCGATACCTACGGCGGGCTTGCACCCCATGGTGGCGGGGCGTTCTCGGGTAAGGACCCCTCCAAGGTCGACCGGACGGGTGCGTACATGGCGCGCCTGATCGCGAAAACCGTGGTGGATGCGCGCCTGGCCGAAGAATGCCACGTCGCTATCTCCTATGTGATCGGTAAGGCCGACCCGGTCGCGTTCCACATCGACACCTTCGGCACAGGTCAGCACTCGGACTGGCTGCTCACCGACGCCGCCCAGGCGATCTTCCCGCTGCGACCGGCCGCGATGATCGAACGCCTCGGCCTTAGAGCCCCCATCTACGCGAAGCTTGCCACCTGCGGGCACATGGGCCATGGCCTGAGCGAGTGGGAATGGACACTGCCATATGCCGACAAGCTCAGAGAAGAGGTGACCCGCCGTGCTCATCAAGCAGCTACCCATCAGTGAGCTCAAGCCCGCCGACTACAACCCGCGTAAGGACCTAAAACCGGGAGATCCAGAATACGACAAGCTCAAGCGCTCGCTGGCGGAGTTCGGGTATGTCGAGCCGGTGATCTACAACCACACCACCGGCCACGTCGTCGGCGGCCACCAGCGCCTGAAAGTGCTCGCTGATCTTGGCCACACTGATGTTGACTGCGTGGTCGTCGAACTGGACGAGACCCGTGAGAAGGCCCTGAACGTCGCATTGAACAAGATCAGCGGCGACTGGGATGACTCCAAGCTGGCCCTGCTCATCGCCGACCTGGACGCGGCCGACTTTGATGCCGAGCTCACCGGCTTCGACGATGACGAAATCCAGGCGATGATTGGTTCCCTCGACGATGACGAGGTGACCGATGACGGCTTCGATCTCACCGCCGCTCTCGAGGCCGCATCGTTCGTCAGGCGCGGGGACATCTGGACCATCGGCAGGCACCGGCTGGTCTGCGGGGATGCCACCAACGCAGACGATGTAGCGGTGCTCATGGATGGCAAGAGCGCGAACCTGGTGCTCACCGACCCGCCCTACAATGTCGCCTTCGAGTCGTCCGACGGGCTCACGATCAAGAATGATGCGATGAAGGCCGACTCGTTCTACGAGTTCCTGCTCACCGCGTTTACCAACATGGCGGGCGTTCTCGACAAGGGTGGGTCGGCGTATGTGTTCCACGCCGACACCGAAGGGCTGAACTTCCGCAAAGCGTTCATCGACGCCGGGTTCAAACTCTCCGGCTGCTGCATCTGGGTCAAAGACTCCCTCGTGCTGGGACGCTCGCCGTACCAGTGGCAGCACGAACCAGTGCTCTACGGGTGGAAGCAGGGAGCCAAGCACAAGTGGTTCGCTGACCGGAAACAGACTACGATCTGGAACTTCGCCAAGCCGCGTAAGAACTCCGACCACCCGACCTCCAAGCCGCTGGACCTGCTGGCCTATCCGATCCGCAACTCCACTCAGGCCAACGCGATCATCCTCGACACCTTCGCTGGCAGCGGTTCGACCCTGATGGCCGCCGAGCAGACCGACCGCATCGCGTATTGCATGGAGTTGGACGAGAAGTACGCCTCGGTGATCCTGCGCCGCTACGCCGAGGCGACCGGGGACGCGGCCGGGATCACCTGCCAGCGAGGCAACACCCAGTACACGTATCTGGATCTGGTCAAACAGGTCGACCGCGACCGCGAATAAAACCCCGGAAATGCAGGCAAAACAGGGGCGTGAGAATGAGCCGTTGATGAGGGCAAAAACGACTGGATAAGCGGAAAAACGTATGGCTGTATGTACATGACCGAAAGCACCCCCAGCCCCGGGGAATCGAGCGAAAAGGACTGGTCATGAGTGAATTACACATCGAAATCAGCGAGCTCATCGCAGCCGGAGTCAACGTCTACGACCCCGAGGAAACCCTGCGGGTTGCCAGAGCTCGCGGCTACCAGCTGGTGGTGCGCGTGATCGAATACGACCCGACGCGTTTCCTCAGCATGGTGGCCGCCTGGTTCGAGAAGGAGGTCGTGGCATGAGCATCCTCGCCTTCACCCCGCACAAAACGGGCAGGAAAAAGCTCGCCCAGCTTCTCGCCGATCACCTTGGCACCGAGGCCACCTATCTGGGCACGCCCTCGTTTGCCTACCAGATCGCAGACGCCACGCTGGATCGGGACTGGACCCTCTACCTGCCAGATGGTATCGAGGCGCAGGCCGTGCTCGAGTCCGCACACAAGGCGGGCTTTGAAACCGCCGACCCGGGCGAGGTGGCGTTGACGGTCACGATGCCCACCACCGGGTGGAGTGAGCGCACTCGCGCCAACCTCGAAGCGCTCCTAGCGGCCAAAGGGCCACTGATCGCCAAGGCCCTGGGCATCCCGGCCACACCCGTGCAGTTCAACGATGACGAGACCGTCTCGTTCCCGTGGTGTGAGTCGATTACGCCGGAGACGGCACGCGAGGCGGTGATCCCGCTTGTGGCAAAGCTCTGCCAGCGCGCCCAGGAGGCAACCCGGATCCGATCCACGCCGCCTGCACCGGGCAATGACAAGTACACGATGCGCTGCTTCCTGCTCTCCCTGGGCTTCATCGGCCCCGAACACAAGCAGGCACGCCGCATCTTGCTGGCAGGCCTGGAAGGCGACGCCGCCTGGCGCACCCCGGCAAGCAGGAAGGAGAACTGACGCATCAATCGCAACGCCTGACCTGCTGGCACCCGGAAACCCTGCCACGAGCGGGGTTTCCCCTCGTCACAAGCCTTGATTCTCCACGGTCTCCGAGTGCTGTAGATCCCAAAAAATAGTGCCTGATCTGGGCAAATACGACTGGATAAGCGCCCGCACCTATGGCTGTATGTACATGACAAAAGAACAGCCCCTCAGGAAAGGACAACAGCCATGAACACCACCGAGAAGCTCACCACCGAAGCCCTGCAGATGCGCGTCGACTCCTACGGGGCGATCCTCTCACACGGCGACTACACGCTGGCCACCTTCGCGACCTGGACCAAGAAAGACGGCTACGGCAACAGCGCCCAGGTCTACCGCCTCACCGAAGCCCCGATCGACGGCTTCGGCCCGAACGCACGCGGCCGCAGCGAATGCGCCCTGGAGCTCATCGCCGAGGCCGACCACCTTTTCGCAGACGCCGGGCACGCCATCGCCTGGGCCCTGACCCAGATCTAACCCACATCCCACCAAGGCCAAGGAGGACCCGCGATGGACGCCACCCGGAACCTGATCACCAACCACCTGGAGATCCCCGCCGACGCCGCCCCGCACGGCGAGATCCAGACTGCCGCCGAGATCCCCTTCATCGTCCTCGACGAGTTCGCCGAGGAGGTCGGGGCCGAGAAGATCCCCGTCCACACGCTCAGCCGCATCGGCTGACACTACACCAAAGCCGATCCCTCACGTACCCGGCAGAGCTACCGTATCCTTGCTGCCTTCCGGCCCTGGGGAGGTTCGGGTGATACCGTCACGCGAGGGATCACGCCCAGTTTACTAAACCGCGCGGCGATTACAAAAGGTGGAGGCTTGCCGGCTGTTCGGTGAGGAGAAAGTGAGTGCCTGCCTGCAGGTTATCAACGGTTGAGGTGCAGCGGTTCCTGCAATGGCTTGAAGCTGAATTGTTTAGTGCCCGCATCGTTTACTTCGGTGGCGCTGACGCCGTAGACTTCGCGGATAAGTTGCGGCGTTAGGATTTCCGTCGGGTTTCCCTTGGTATGCAGGTGTCCGTTTTTGAGGATGATGGCGTTGTCGCAGTAGCGTGCAACGAGGTTGAGGTCGTGCAGGATAATAACGGCGGTGTCGCTGACTTTCCTGATGACACTGAGAATTTGGTGTTGGTATTTGACGTCCAGATGATTAGTGGGCTCATCAAGAAGGATGCATTTGCATTGTTGAGCGAGTGAGCGGGCGATGAGGACGCGCTGGCGTTCTCCTCCAGAAAGAGTGTGAACGTATCGGTCTTGGGCATAGCTCATTCCGACAGCTTCGAGGGCTTCGCGCGCAATTTTATGGTCGGTGGCGTTGTAGCCTTGGATGTCTTTGCGGTGGGGTGCTCGTCCAAGTAGCACGATGTCAATGACGCGGGTTTGGTCCATGTCTTGTTCGAATTGCGAAACGACCGCGATGCGTCTGGCAACTTGGCCTGGACTGAGTGTGCTCAGTGGATCACCGTTGATGGTGATTCTCCCCTCGGATAGTTTTTGCGCAGCGAATAGGGATCTCATGAGGGTGGTTTTTCCAGAGCCATTAGGCCCGGCGATTCCGAGGATTTGTCCTCGAGGTACCTCAAAAGAGACGTTGGTGAGGACTTGGTTGTCCCCAAACCGGACGCTAGCGTTTTCTATCTTGAGGGGAGAATCGCTCATCGGTTTATTTCCCTAGTTCCTTCAACTGCTTGGCTAGCTCAAGGGTGCCGTGTATTGCCGTGGGCGAGGCGTAGGCAGCAGCTGATTCGGCGTAGATGATGTTGCCGTTCTTCACGGCTTTCATGTCGTTGTAGCCGGGAATTTTCGCGAGGCGTTCTAGGGAGCTTTCTTTTGTAGCCCCGCCCATGCCGGTGAGCACGATGATGACGTCGGGGTCTGATTTGACGAAAGCTTCAGGAGCAATGGGGCCTTGGTGTGGGTGGTAGTTCGGGTCAATTGCGGTTTCTAGGTTGAGGGTTTTGTTGATTTCTCCCACCACGCCCTGGTTGCCGTAGCTGAACAGCTCAGGATCTTCCCCGTAGTAGTAGGCGTAGGAAACTTTGCGTCCTTTACCGATTTTTTCGCTTCTGACTTGCTCAAGTTGGGCTTTGAGATCAGCAACCGTGGCGTCGGCTTTGTCTGACGTGCCCATGAGCTTGCCGAGCTGGGTCACTTCTGCCAAGATCGCGTCGAAGGACTCGTTTTCTGGTTGATCCGGGTAGAAGTAGGAGCATTCTGGTGCGTCAACGATGGCAGGGATGCCTTTCGCTGCGACTGCCTCAGGGCTTGAGTTTTCAGAGCTGAACCCGCCACCGTAGGCCAGGTCGGGCTCTAGTTTCAGCAGCGCTTCCATTGAGATGGACTCGTTGGAAAGCACGTCGATACTGTCTGCTTTTGAGCCAATCCACGCTGGTGGTTCTTCGCCCCATTCGTTGGCGCGGCCGATGATGGAGTCCTGCGCGCCAGCGGCGAACAGGTAGGCCAAGCCGGTTACACCCATCGAAACGGTTTTCTTCGGGTGAGTGTTGAAGGTTGTTTCTACTCCGCAGTTGTTGATGGTAATAGCGTCGTTTTCAGCGTTGGTGTTGGGATTATCAGTTTCTGAGCAGGCGGTTAGCGCGCCAGCGGCGAGCATAACGCCGAGAGTGCCGGCGATGATTTGTTTCTTCATCATCACGGGTTTTCCTTTCTGTTTTCTATTTGGAATATCTTTTGATTAGGGCCATTAGCATCGGAGTTCCTACAAGCGCGGTAAGGATGCCAATAGGTATTTCGGCGGGTCGGATTATGATGCGAGTGCAGGTGTCGGCTATGACAACTAGGAGTGCGCCGCACAAGGCGGCGATGGGTAGTGCGGCCCGCGTTGTGGAGCCAACCAGTTGTTTGGTGATGTGGGGAACCACAAGGCCAACGAAGCCGATTGCTCCGGTGAGGGACACGAGGACGGCAACGGTTAAGGCTACGACGAGGAACAGTAGGTTGCGGTAGAGGCGGGGGCTTGTCCCTAGTGAGATTGCTGTGTCGTCACCAAGGTTGAGTATGTCTACCCTCCTGCCCCATATTGCGAAGCAGGCGAGGGCGACAATGACCACCGCGGTGGCAAGTGCGGTGTCACCCCAAGTGGCATTGGATAGAGAGCCGAGCGTCCAGAACATGACTGATTTGGTTCCGGCAGCGTTTTTTGCCATGAGTGTGATCAGGCTGGTCAGCGCTGAAAACAGGTAGGTGGTTGCCATGCCAGCAAAAATGATGCGCGTGGGAGTGATTTTCCCACCGGCCGAGGCCAGAAGGGTGACGAGAATGATGGCTGCTAGTGCCCCAAGAAAAGCGCCGATGGTGACGCCCAGTGCGGATAGCACACTGCTGGAGGTGCCCAGAACAATTACGGCGGCCGCGCCGGCAGATGCACCCGACGAAATGCCGAGGATGTAGGGATCGCCCAGCGGGTTGCGTAAGAGTGACTGGGTGATGAGGCCGCATATGCCAAGTCCGGCACCAACTATTGCTCCAAGAACAGCGCGGGGGAATCGGACCTGCCCGATGATTTGGGTGTCAACGTCATTGGTGGGCGTGTGTAATAGGGTGGTTTTGATCCCTTCGAGCGCTGCGTATAGGGAGATGTCAGTGGCTCCTACGATTACCGCAACAACAAGGGCGCACACCAGCAGGATGGATAACGCGGCGGCTAGGACAAGGCGTTGATAGCGCTTAGTTAACATGGTGCGCTCATGCCTTTCATACTCGCACTACCTGTCGCAACATAACCCCCATGGATTTGCGTGGTCAGAGCAGTTCCGCCACTGACGTGGAGCAGATTTCCCTCAGATAAGCGGATCTGTTCTAGAAGCTGGGCATTGCCCGCGCATACCTCATTGCGCTGCAAAATCTGCGGGTTCACAAGCCCTCCTGGCTGGTGTGATAAAGCTGTGCGCTCTTGTCATGCTGAGAGAAACATGCCAAACTGCACTTAGGTAAGCTTAACCTAAGGTTAGTTTTGTGGCTAGTCCTGCTTTCTTCAGACACGCGAAGGTGGATAACCATGTTCATGAAGCAGCGTTTAGTGATGCGCGCAGCCGGGCTATCCGTGAGGATGTTGACTCCCGCCGTTTTAGTGGGCGTCCTCGTCTCTGGCTTGTTCATCGCCACTGCGGTATGTAACGCGATCCTGTTTAATGAACTACTCACTACCCGCCACATGCCTACAGTGATGGGCCTGATCGTAACTATCGTCATCCTGCTTTTGGTTCGCCCACTAGTGCAGGTGGGCGGGCAACTGTTACAAAACCGTGCCGGACTGGTGGTGAAAAGCCGGTTGCGCCGTGCCCTCCTTGAACAAATCGACGCTCGCGGTCCCATGCGGGCGGGGTTTGGCCGTTCTGGGCAAATCCAGTCGGTTGTGACTGATGGGGTCGAGGCAGTGGAGCCCTACTTCGTTAAATACTTCACCCAGCTGGCGGTCACTGTTATTACCGCTACAGGGTTGACGATAGCTATCGGAGCAATCAGCCCATTGATTGCGGGAGCGCTATTGATCTGCGGCGTCGCTATTATCGCTATCCCACGGCTATGGGACAAAGCCCTTTCCGATCGGGGGCAGTCCCACTGGATCGCGTATGAGGATCTCAACGCGGACTTTGTTGACGCCATGATGGGAATGGCAACGCTGAAATCGTTTGGGGCCGCCCAAAATCACGGTGAAAAACTAGCTAAGCAATCACGCCAATTGTTGTCAACAACAATGGGCCAGCTTCGCCTTTCGCTGGGGGAAACTGGCCTGTCCAGCATGATGAAGGTGCTTGGTCCTGCTCTTGGCCTGGTTATTGCTATCAGCTTGATACGGGCCGGCGATATGCCGATGAACCACTTGTTCATCATCACTTTGTTATCGATTGAGCTGTTTCGCCCATTCACTGCATTGTCAACGTGTTGGCATGAGGCATTCTTCGGGATTTCTGCTCTGCCAGCAATGAGTGAACTATTCGATCAAGAGGGTGTCCAAACCAAACCCTCCGCAACGGTTGAACGTCACCATGATGGCACCGGGGTGTCCTTCATTGATACCAGCTACACGTATTTGAGTGCGACGAAGCCCGCGCTTTCAAACGTTACGTTCGACGCGCTGCCAGGGAAGACAACTGCTCTGGTTGGTCTGTCCGGGTCAGGTAAATCCACAGCATTAGGGCTACTGATGGGTTTTGACCATCCCAATAGTGGAACGATCACGGTTGGCGGCGTGCCAGCAGACCAACTGAACATTGCGCAGGTAGCTACCCTGGTTCCGCAAGATCCCATTATTTTCCCTGGAACTATCAGATCCATATTGGCTGAAGCTAACCCGAAAGCGGATGACGAGGCAATGATGAACGCCTTAACTTTGGCCTGCGCTAACGATTTGCACCAGGATGTCAGCGGTCAAGCAGGAAATGATAGTGTGCTTGACTTGGTGATTGAGGAGCATGCCCACAATCTTTCTGGCGGGCAGAAACAGCGGTTAGCGATTGCGCGTGCTCTGATTCGCCAGTGTCCACTGCTGATCCTCGATGAATCTACGTCAGCGTTAGATACCCAGACGGAAACCGCTGTGCTTTCCAATATTCGCCGCGCTTATCCGGATCTCACGCTTATTCTGGTCACCCACCGCACGGATGCCGCTGCGCAAACGGATCACGTTGTGGTGATGGGAGATGGCCGCGTGCTCTGCGCTGGTGCACCCCAGATTCTGGCTGGTGAAGACAACGCGTGGTCACAGCTTATCGACGCACAGTTAGGAGCCTGATCCGCCATGTTTTCTGCGTTTAGCGACTTCATTGCGCTGATGAAACGGCTACGCGAATGTGTTCCTCTTTTCGTTTCCTCCACGATCGTTACCGCTTTGGCGCAAATCAGTGTTGTGGGTGTGTCGGTTACGTCCGTGTGGGTTTCAACCCGGTTCATTCTTGACCCGGCTCATGACCTCACGCCGCTGGTGACTTTGCTGTTCACTTTGGTGGTGGTTCATGCGGCCAGTACCCTGTTTGAAGTGTGGTGGTCGCACGAAGTTGCCTATCGAATTTTGCACACTTTGCGAGTGCACATCTATGGGGCTATCGAACGAATCGCACCACTCGGGCTCCACGGGAAACGCACTGGCGATGTGGCGTCAGCGGCCATGAATGATGCGGAACAGCTTGAGTGGTTTTATGCGCACACTGCGTCTACCGCAATCTGCGCGGTGTTCTCGCCAGTAGTGTTCACTGGTGTTCTTGTTAGCTTTGTGGGGCCGCTGGGGCTGATCATGCTAGTTCCCACTATCGCTATGATCGTATTCCCCTTCATTCTCATGCCCATTCAGCGTATGCAGGGCACACAGATGCGTAGTCAGCTAGCCGGGTTGCGGGTTGCGGTGTTGGACTCCATTCAGGGGCAACGCGAGTTGCGTTCCCTCGGAATGGTTGAGAAACAAAATCAGCTTATTCTTGACTTGACACGTCAAGTGCAGGCCACAAAAAATGCGCAAACCATGCGGCAAGCGTGGGAGTCAGCGTTCGCGATGATCGTTACCACGATCGGATCTACCATTTTGTTAATTATCCTCACTGGACGTGTGCTTGACGGCAGTTTGGATGCGGCGATACTTCCCGTTGCTGTGGTTTTGGCGGGGCTTGTACCCACGCCGGCCACCACGTTGGTGGGAATGCTTGGGCGCGTTGGAGAGATCGGTGCCTGTGCACACCGGATCAATACGATTCTTCACGTGAAAGACCCGATTCCTGCTGTACCTGAACCGCACCACACCGCCTATGACGGGGAGGAGAACTGTCTTGTTGTTGATAACGCGGTGTTTGCCTACCAGCCGGAGCTTCCGGTTATCAACAAAGTCAGCCTTACTGCTACTCCGCAACGTTCTGTGGCGATAGTTGGTAAGTCTGGGGCGGGTAAAACTACTTTGGCTAATCTCGCTATGCGCTATTTGGATCCGCGGTCGGGGCAGCTGCGTTTCGATGGGAAGAATTTGCGTGGCTATGAGCCGAACCGCTACCGAGACAGACTGGCCCTGGTGCCTCAGGACTGTCATATTTTTGCTGGAACTGTGCGCGATAATCTTATTTTGGCGAACCCTAATGCTTCTGATGAGGATATTTGGCGGGCTCTTGCCGATGCGGACATTAGCGAGTTGGTGACTTCGCTTGGCGGGCTTGACGCGAGGGTGGGTGATAGAGGAACCACGCTTTCTGGAGGGGAGCGCCAGCGCGTTGGGATTGCGCGTGCATTCTTGCGCAACCCGGATATGCTCATCCTTGACGAGCCGTTAGCTAATATCGATCCGTTCCTTGAAACGTCTATTGCTAAGAACATTCGCCGCGCGCGGGCTGATCGCACGACGGTTGTTATTGCTCACCGGCTTGCTTCTATCCGGATTGCTGACCACATTATTGTTCTTGAGGATGGGCGCATTGTTGCTGACGGGGCCCACGAGCAGCTCAAAAACAACCCCACTTACGCTTCTCTTCTTGGGAGCCAAATAAACTAGTTGGTTGACAGCTTGTTTCCACCCGTTGGCTTTTGCACCTTGAATTCGACACACCGGGAAACCTTATATTGGTTCCGCATCCGGCAATGCTCGTGGGTTGTGGCAACGCTGGGTCTCATACGCTGGCTCACGTAACCTCGCGGGTGGGTATCGTAAGCTGGAGCTACGCAAAGCCCAAGAAGGGGAGCTATACCTCGTCGATAATTTCCGGTACTCGATCGTCGAGTTTTCGACACGAAACTAAATTGGAAGACGTTATCAAACGCGAACCGTATTGGAAGTGCGTGCTTTTAGCTCGGTAGCAGGGTCTTAATGACGACTAGGATGAGGCAGTCATGGGCGAGTTAGACAAACGAAATGAACTGTCTGCAGCTCAGGTGAAAGCGATGTTGCTGGGGGCTGCTACTGGTGATGTGAAGTGTCCCAGGTTTTGTTCCGTTTGAG
>NZ_KV793249.1:0-12844 GCF_001808405.1 Trueperella sp. HMSC08B05
CCGGCCGGCCCCCGCGGGGGCCGGCCGGCGCCCCCTTTGCACATGCAACACTAATCCAGCACTATTTCCCGCTTTCTGCGTGCGTCACCCCTGGGCGAACACGCGGGCCACATCGGGGTTGCGCGCGATGTAGGCATCCAGGACCTCACGAGCCACATCGATCGAGTCAACAAGCGGGTGACTGGCCAACGCCTTCCACGCGATCTCCCGATCCCCCTTGAGCGCAGCCTCGATGACCAACTCCTCGCACGCCTTCACCGAGGTCATCAACCCAAGTTCGGGCCCCGTCACCGGCTCCGGACGCCGGGGGTGAATACCGTTCGCATCCACGACACACGGAACCTCTACCACGGCGTCGGCCCGAAGCTCGGGCACGAGCAACCCCCGGCCGGACTCGTCGTCGGAATTACCCACGCCAAGGATCATCTGGAACTGGGAGGTCGCGCCGTTGCTCAGCGCGTTCATCAACTCCAGAGCGACGCGCGGATAGCCGCCGATGTCGATCCCCTCCTCGGGACGTCCCTCACCCGCCTCGCGCGCCTCGGCCATGTACGTAGCGTCACGCTCGGCGTCGGCGGCACGCCACACCTCGCCCGCCCGGCCCGGATTCGCCTCCGCTGACTCGTAGAAGCGCCCCTGCTGCTTAACGAGGAACTCGCCACGAGTCTGACCGTGGCGCAAACGCTGCACGATTTCCCGATTCTTGTAGTAGTAATACAGGTACTCGTTGGGCATGTGCCCAAGCGCACGAATCCAGTCCGCGCCGATGACCTGGATTTCCTCCATCCGGGCCAGAAGAGAATCGTCTGCTAGGAGGCGTGGCAGGTGGTCAACGCCATTCGACGTCATCGAGCGCAGCCAGCCGAGGTGGTTGAGGCCGACGTAGTCGTAGGTGGTCGTGGATTCCTCCAGGCCAAGCACGTGAATTGCCCGGCGCACCAGCCCGATCGGGGTGTCACAAATACTCACAACGCGCGGGTAAATCGTCCGCATCGCCTGCGTGATGACACCAGCCGGGTTCGTGAAGTTCAGGACCCAGGCGCTGGGCGCGAGCTCGGCGACCGCGCGGGCGAGGCGGAGGGCCTCCGGGATTTGACGGAACGCGTAGGCGTAGCCGGCGACTCCCACCGTCTCCTGGCCGAGTACGCCGCGGCACAGCGCCTCCCGCTCATCGATCACGCGCCCGCATGCCCCTGAGACGCGCATCGCGGAAAAGACGTAGTCCGCGCCGCGGACGGCATCCGATAGCGACGTCGTCGTGGTCACGGACCCGATCGCCTCCGCCAGTCCCAGCTGGACCAGGACGTTGCGCATAATGGCAAGGCGGGCGGGGTCGATGTCGTACAGGCATAGCTCGTCCAGGTGCACCGGAGAGTCCTCCTGGAACACGGATGCCACGTGCGGGACGCGGAAGCCGCCCCCGCCGATCAACGTCAGTTTCATGATGCCTTCCTTTCGGATCCAAGCCTAGCGAGCTACCAGGGCCAATGGCACGGTGGGCGGTTCGAGGTAACCGCCCTGGAGGCCGATCCCGAGGGTTCTTTGCGGGCCAGAAGAGCGTTGTCAGCGAGGAGGCGTCGAGCGCTGTGGACGCAGCGACTCGTGAGTCCCTGCCGTCCGCATCCCCACAACAGGACAGTCACCAAGGACGAAGAAGATCCCCGCCTCAGCCTTTAGCTACAATTTCAACGGCTTGATCAAGAAGTACGGCTTCACCATGCGTGTGCCCGGCGCATTCCACCTTGGTAGAAGACGCCGGGCACGTCGCCGTGTTGCCTCAAAGGCGCAGGGCTACCCATAGAGACAGCCCACTTTTCTGCTCCTCAACGGTCTTCAGCCGTCAACTTGGTGACTCATCTGGTCTTGATGACTTTTTCTAGCCGAGTCACGCTGGTGCTTCTCTCTGCCCATGTACTTCCACGCCCGTATTCCGTTCGATTACCTCAATTTCTGTTCCATGAACACTTTCCACACTGGATACGGGAACAGCGTCAGGCTTCATAGAGTCCAAGAGATACCCTTGTTGGAGCTTATCTAGTAGCCCAGCAGCTACTTCCTCGTTGACGCCGTAGGACGCAAACTCGCCGATAAGGGAAGCTCTCTCCTCTTCGGTGAGCTCGACTGAGTGAGCGCTTGCTGAAATCTCCGCACTTTCAGAGGTTGCATGCGCATGAGCTACTGCGGTTGTTGGCGCAAGAAGCATAACAATAGCGAGGCTTGCTAAGCCTCGACGTACAATCGACGATGACGACATTGACGGCTGAACCGTAACGGGAGCTACAAATGAACTCGACTGATCTCCAACGCACCGTTGCACTGATACCAATGACTTAGTGCTTATAGCGTAGCACCGGAGGTTTCGCCGCTACAAGGTTTTCAAAAGAGAGCAATGGTCTTGTTCTCGCCTACTACACGCCAAGATTTGACCCACATTTGGCAGGGCGCGGCGATTGTCGGAGGGCGCGGGTAGGCTGGGGGTATGGGTGAAAAGGCTGAGGTTGTAGCTAATGTGGTGGCGGCGGGGCCGCTGTTTTTGGACGTCGTGCAGTTCGGGCTCGAGCACGCCCCGCGGCCCGGCGAAGAGCAGTGGGTCGCGGGCGGCGCCGTCATGGCTGGCGGCGTGGCGAACCAGGCGATCGCGTGCGCACGGCTCGGCCTGAACGTGGACGTAGTGACAAATGTCGGCGCGGATAGGGCCGGGCGCTGGGTGGCCGAGGTGCTCGCCGAGGAAGGCGTGGGCCTGGCGGGCTCCACGCGCGGGGGGACGCAATCCGTGACCGTGGCGCAGGTGCTGGACGGCGACCGGGCGTTCACCACGTACGGGGACGGCGCCTACCCCGACCTGCCGGCCGGCCTGGCGGATGCGGCGCCGGGGTTCGTGGTGGCGTCGGTGGACTACCTGGCGCGGAACCTCGAATGCCTGAAGCAGCTACGGGGCGCCGGGACCGTGGTCGTGGCAGACACGGCTTGGGACCCCACCGGGCGCTGGGATCGCGCCGACCTCGACCCGCTGGCTCAAGCCGACATCTTCGTCCCCAACGCCGCCGAAGCCCTCGCCTACACGCGGGCGGGGAACGTGCGGGAAGCCGCCCGGCGGTTGCTGGAGCTGGTGCCCACCGTGGTCGTGACCTGCGGCGGGGACGGGGTAGTGATCGCCAGCCGGCCCACGTGCGTGCTGACAAGGGATCATGCGCTGGGTGGCCCGGCTGGGGCTAGCGCCGGTGGGCCGGGCGCGCTCGTCATCGAGCTACCGGCGATCGACGTGGAGGCAAAAGACACCACCGGCGCGGGCGACTCCTTCACCGCCGGGCTCGTGCGTGCACTCGCCCGCGGGGCCAAACTACTCGAGGCCGTGGTGCTCGGCCAGGTGGTGGCGGGGTGGACCGTGCAGCGGCTTGGGGGATCGGCGGCGGCGCCCACCCGTGCTGACCTGCGGGAATGGGCCGGGTCGGGCCAACTGCGCTGGGCCCTCCCCACCGACACGGCGGGGCCAGGCGAGCCGAGCCTCGGCCGCGAACCGGAATTCACGGGACGATTTGGGCCGTATCTTCGTATATACGTAGATGAGGTCGAAATCGTCCCGCAAAAATCCGCCCGCCTCGGTGCTGGCCCCACTGACTGGCCGACAATCCCGGACCCGGCGGCCGTGGCGGCCGCCTACGCCGGCGACTAGCAGCCGGCCGCCCGGCACCGCCGGCTAGCTGCCCCGCACCCCGCTAGTCGTAGACCGCCTTCTGGATGTCGGGGTCGTCGAGGTTAGTGGCGTCGTACCAGTAGAAGCCGGAGTCGATCTCGGGCTCGACCTCCTCACCCTTGGCGGCGGCCACCGCCTTCTCCACCGCGATGTACCCCATCTGATACGGGTTCTGCGTGACGGCCCCAGCCATCACACCCTTGCGGATGAGCCCGATCTGCACCGCACCGGAGTCGAACCCGATCACCTGCACGTCACGCTCGGTGCGGCGCACGGTTTGCGCGGCGGCAACGGCGCCGTCGTCGTCGGTTGCGAACATACCGGCGAGATCGGGGTGAGCCTGGAGGATCGCGGCGGCTTGCTGTTCGGCTTTGGCCTGGTCGGAATCGTTGTACTGGACGTCCACCACATCGACGCCGGGGGCGTTGGCGGCGAGCCAGCCGATGAAGCCATCGCGTCGGTCAGTGCCGGTGACAGACGTCGAGGACTGGGCGAGCACCGCCACCTTGCCCTCCCCGCCGAGCAGCTCGGCCATGTGTTTGGCGGCCTCGGCGGCGGCGGCGCGGTTGTCGGTGGCCACGGTGGAGACGGGGATATCGGAGCCGGGCACGCCGGAGTCGAACGCGATGACGGGGATGCCCGAGTCCACGAACTGTTGCAACGCGATGACGGACGCGGAGGAGTCGAGAGCGGCGAACACGAACGCGTCAGGGTGTTGGACGTGGGCGAGGTTGATCTGGTCCACCTGCCGCACCACGTCCGACTCCGTGTCCGGCCCGGAGAACGTCACGTTCACCCCCAGGTCCTGCCCGGCGGCCATCGTGCCGACCTTGACGGCGGCCCAGAACGGACTCGCGTACCCCTTGGCGACCACAGCGATATCCATCCGCCCGTTCGACCCCGACACGCGTTCGCCCAGGCCCGCACACCCGGTCAGCCCCAGGGTGAGGGCCGCCCCGGTGGTGAGGGCCGCGAGCGCGCTGACGATCCAGGGCCGGCGGGGGTGGCGGCTCACGCGCGGCCGCTGGCCCCGGTGTTGGCGTTGGCCGGACGGGCGCGCCGCGGGTCCCGCCTGCGGCGCGCCCACCACGCCACCCCGGCACATAATTCCTTTCAACGTTCTCATGCCGCCGCCTTCGGCTTCCTCCGCACGTCCACAAACACCGCGATGAGCACGATGATGCCGAGCACGATCTTCTGGTTTTGGTCGGACATGCCGAGGTGGACGGCGCCGTTGCGGATGGTCGCGATGAGGATCGCGCCCACCACCGATCCGAACACGGAGGCGTTGCCGCCGCGCAGCGACGCCCCACCCAGGACGGCCGCCGCGATCGCATACATCTCATACGACTGGCCCACGTCCGGCTTGCCCGACGCCAACCTCGATGCCATCAGCACCCCCGCCAGGCCCGTGAACGTGCCGGCCAGCGCATACACGCGCCACTTCCAGCGCTGGACGTTGACGCCGGACAGCTCGGTGGCCTCTTCGTTTGAGCCCATCGCCAGCGCATACCGCCCGATCAGCGTGTGCTTGAGCAGGAAGTGCGCCACCACGGCCGCCAAGATGCACAGGTAAATCGCGTTCGTCAGCCCGAAGGTCTTGCCGTTGCCGAGCGCCAAGAACGGCCCAAAATCGTTGAGCGGGATCGACGACGTCCCCGTAATCGACAGCGCCGCACCCCACGCCACCAGCATCATCGCCAGCGTGGCCACCATCGGCTGCATGTTCAGCTTCGCCACAAGGAAGCCGTTCACGACGCCGAGCACCAGCCCAGCCAAGATTCCTGCGAGGACGCCGGCCGCAATAGCCAGCCCCATCGGCCCGCCCACCTTCGTCATCGCGAGCGCCGCGATCACGCCGGTGA
Source organism: Trueperella sp. HMSC08B05 (assembly GCF_001808405.1). Classification (NCBI taxonomy): domain Bacteria; kingdom Bacillati; phylum Actinomycetota; class Actinomycetes; order Actinomycetales; family Actinomycetaceae; genus Trueperella; species Trueperella sp. HMSC08B05. Next base: position 5,560 of record NZ_KV793249.1, read on the forward strand.
ACGCCATGCCGAATCCGGGGGTGAGGTCGATGCCGCCGGTGGCAATCACGAACGTGAGCCCGAGCGCCAGCAGGATGTACACCGACGCGTCCAGCAGCAGCGCCGACATGTTGCCCAGGTCCAGAAAGTACGGGCTCGCCACCGCGAAAACCGCCACGAGCACCAGCTCCGACACCACGATCAGCACCTGCGCCGGGTGCTTCGCATACAGCCGGCCGAGCAACCCGCCGCCGACCTTCCGACGCTCCCGCACCTTGATCCCGCCGCGCTCGCCGGCGTGCACGACGCCGCCCGTGCCAGCCGCGCCCACGTCCCCGGCGCTACCCGCGCCAGCACCAGCCGCGCTGGCAGCGCGGGCCGTGCGCCCGTCGTCGTCGGGCCTCACAGCCGATTCGACCTTGCCGTTCATGCTTCTCCTTCTGCCGCAACGAAACGCGTTGCCAAATCCATGATGTTCTCCTGCGTGGCCTCGGCGTTGTCGAGGACCCCGGTCAGCCGGCCCTGGCACATGACGCCAATCCGGTGCGCCACGCGCTGCAGCTCGGCGATCTCAGAGGAGATGACCACGATGGCTTTCCCCTCCCCCGCCAGCGACTCCATCAGCCGATAAATGTCATCCTTCGCACCCACGTCCACGCCGCGGGTGGGCTCGTCGAAAATGAGGACGTCGCAGTCGCGGGCCACCCACTTGGCGATGACCACCTTCTGCTGATTCCCGCCCGAGAGCGCCTTGACCTTCTGTTCCACCGACGGCGTGGCAATCGCCAGGTCATCCACCGAGCGCTCGGCCACCTCACCAGCGAACGAGTCATCCACCACCCCGTGCCGCGACCACCGCGCCAGCGAGGGCAACGCCACATTCTGCGTCAGCGACTGCTCAAGCAGCAGCCCGTAATGCTTGCGGTCCTCCGACAGGTAGCCGATCCCTCCACGCACGGCCTCCTCCACCGTGGTGGCGAGCAGGGCCTTTCCGGCGACGACGACGTCGCCCGCCTCCTTGCCGTCCGCCCCGACGATCGCCCGCGCGGTTTCCGTCCGGCCCGCCCCCACCAGGCCGGCCAGGCCGAAGATCTCGCCCGCACGGACAGTGAAGGACACGTCACGCACGAAACCAGCCGACAGGTTACGCACCTCCAACTTCGGCTCGCCACCCGGGTGGGGGTCCGGGCGGTGGGAGGTATCAATGACGCGGCCGACCATGAGGGCAATCATGTCCTCACGCGTGAGGTCCGCGGTGGGGTGGGAGGCGACGATGACGCCATCGCGCAACACCGTGACCTGCGTGCACAGCTCCTGGATCTCCTCCAAGCGGTGCGAAATGTAGATGACGGCGCGGTCGCCGCCCGCGATGAACTCGCGCACGATGGCGTAAAGCTGGGTGACCTCGTGCTCCGACAGCGCGGCGGTGGGCTCGTCCATGATGAGGATCCGGGCGTCCATCGACAACGCCTTCGCGATCTCCACCATCTGCTGGCCCGCGACCGTCAGGGTGCCGAGCCGGATCGTGGGGTCGATGTCCAGACCCACCCTTAGCAGGATGCCGCGGGCGCCGGCCGCCATAGCGGCGTCGTCGATGAAGGGACCCCGGCGCGGCTCGCGGCCAAAGTAAATGTTCTGGGCGACGCTCAGGTCAGCCATCAGGTTGAGCTCTTGGTGGATGAGCGCGATGCCGCGGCGCTGGGCGTCCAGCGGGCCGGCGATCGAGACCGGCTGGCCGTCGAGCAGCACCTGACCGGCGTCGGCGTGCTCGATGCCGCCGAGGATCTTCATCAGCGTGGACTTACCCGCACCGTTTTCGCCCACGAGCGCGTGGATCTGGCCCGCGCGGAGCGAAAAGTCCACGCCGTCCAACGCCTGCACCCCCGGGTAGCGCTTCGAGATCGAGCGCGCTTCGAGAAGCATATAACACATCCCAACTTAGGCGAGCTGCGAAGCGGAGGTGCCTCAACACCACATTTGTATGGAATCATACGGGTTAAGGCGCGCCGGAGCGCGGCTCATTCACGAACATAGTCTACTCTATGTCATGACAAAGCCGTTTTCTAGGAGCGTCTCGCCGTGCGGCTAGAATGGGCTGAGAGACACATCGCAGGGAGGAGCTCAGATGACTGACGCAGAGCGCGCCGAGGCGCGGGCGGCGGGCGCGGATGGCTCGGTGGTTGCGAGCTCGGACCGGGCAGGTGCGGCCGGCGTAGGATCGGCGGGCCGGGGCGCGGGCGGCGCAGGCTCCGCGGGGCAGGGCGGCGTCGGCAGCCTGGAGGCGAGCAGCCGGACGTCGGGCGTGAGGTGGGAGCCCACCGTCGTGCTTGACCGAACCTCCAGCCAGCCGCTCCACGCCCAGATTTCCGCACCGATCAAGCGCGCGATCCTCGAGGGGCACCTACTGCCGGGGACGAGGATTGAAAATGAGGTGTCGATGTCGCGGAGGCTGAACGTCTCGCGGCCGACCACCCGCCAGGCGCTCCAGACCCTGGTGGATGCGGGGTTCCTGCTGCGGCGTCGTGGGGTGGGGACCGTGGTGGCCCCGCAGCCGAAGCGGCAGCTCATGCGCCTGCCGTCCCTGCACGAGGAGATCAAGGCGACCGGGCACGCCTCCACCACCGAAATCCTCAACTACAACCACCGCCGCGCCACCGACGCCATCGCCGAACAGCTGGGCATACCGATCGACACGCCGGTCGTGGAGCTGGAGCGGCTACGCAAGCGCGACGGCGTGCCCGTGGCGATCCTTTACAACTGGCTGCCCGCCAAGATCACCCCGCCGCGGGAAAAGCTCGAGGATCACGGGTTGTACGAGCTGCTGCGCGAAGCGGGGGTGGAGCCGACGTCGACCACGCAGTCTGTCGGCGCCGAACGCCCCGACCGGCGCGAGGCCAAACTGCTTGCCATCTCCCTGCGCGACCCCGTCCTCACCATCGACCGCACCGCCTTCGACCCCAGCGGGCACATCATCGAGTGGGGGTTCCATATCTATCGAGCAGATTTGTATAGGTACGAATCGACCGTGTTCGCCCAGGCGTAGGCGGGTGGGCCGCGCCGGGCGCCGATAATCCGCGTCCCCAGCCCTGGTTCCCAGCGGCGCCGACACAACTCGTGAACCTGAAAGCGACCTCGCCCACATAGCAATCGCCAGCCGGTATATTCACGACTTCTGTCGGGCACCCCGCCCTCGCATTGCCGCCGCCCTCGCACTGCCAGCCCGACCCTTGTAGGCTGGAGCTATGGCTCTGGCTGATGTGGTCCGCAACTTTGAAGACGGCGCGAACAGGCGCAACACCGTGCGCTTGCGCGAGCGCGGATGGGAGCCGCGGCTGACCGGCTACGCCGGCTGGGGCTCGGTGCACGCGGCGAAGGTGCTAGCCCGCGCTACGATGGCCGACCCCAACGACTCCCAGCCCTTCAAGCTTCCCTTCCTGCCGAAGTCGATGCACTCGCTGACCTCCCCGCAAATGTCCGGCCTGGCGAAACTCGCCACGCAGAACGCGGAGAAGGCCCAGCGCGGGTGGCGCCAGTTTTTCACCACGCAGGTGGGCTTCCTCCCGGTCACGGTGCAGCTTGGCAACCGCACGATTAAGACGCGCACGGACCGCTCCGGCTACGTCGACCTCCTCATCGAAGATCACGGCCTCGCCCCCGGCTGGCACGAAGCCACCCTGACCCCGGCCGCGGGCGAGCCGATCACGGCGCCGGTGATGATCGTGGCGAACCAGGTCACCACCGGCCTGATCTCAGACATCGACGACACGATCGTCGTCACCTGGCTACCCCGCTCGATGCTCGCGGCCTACAACTCCTTCGTCCTGCACACGGACATGCGCCAGCCCGTGCCCGGCATGGCCGACTTCTACCACGCCCTCCTCGAGCCGACGCCGGACGCGCCCGTCTTCTACCTGTCCACCGGCGCGTGGAACGTCTACTCGACGATGCTGAGTTTCATCCAGCACAACGCGTTGCCGATCGGCCCGATGCTCCTCACCGACTGGGGCCCCACCCCCACCGGCCTGTTCCGCTCCGGCCAGGAACACAAGAAAACCCAGCTGCGCAACTTGCTCATCATGTTCCCCAACATCTCGTGGTACTTGGTGGGCGACGACGGTCAGCACGACCCCCTCATCTACGACGAGCTCGCCCGCGCCTACCCGCGCCGCGTTCGCGGTATCGCGCTACGCACGCTCAACCCCGTGGAGCAGGTGCTCTCCCACGGCACCACGGAGGCCACGGCATTGCACCGCGAGGAGTCGGACCTTGAGGACGACGGCGTCCCCATCATTCGCGGCGAAGACGGGTACGCGCTGCTGGGTCAGGTGGAGCGCTTCCGGTAGGTGACACGCGCAGGCCGTCCCTTGACGGGACGAAATGAGCCGTATCTTCGTATATGCGTAGATACGGCTGAAATCGTCCCGCGAAGGGCGCGGGTGCGGTTCAGCCTGGCGGGGCACGCCCGCCCGGGAGCGCCCGCCCGAGCCGCCCAGCCGCCCGGCTAGAAACCCCGCGGCTGGGAGTTGCGCACGATCCGTTCGCCCATGTCGGCGAGCTGGCCGCTGCTCATGCCGGGCCAGCCGTGCACCGATTCCTTCCAGGCCGCTGGGATCGCGCTTTCGCCCCATCGGGCGCCAAGCAGCGCACCCACAATAGCCGCCACCGTGTCCGTATCCCCGCCCAGCTTGACCGCCCGGCGCAGCCCGTCGTACATCGCGGCCTCCCCGAAGTAGTCCTGGGTGGCCTTCACGGCGAACCACGCGCACTGCAACGCCGACACCGCCGAGCTATTCGTCCGCGGGTTGACCAGCCCCGATTCGGCGTCGGTAATCCAGTCCTCCCACTTCGGGCGCGACTCGGCGAGTAGCAGGTCCATGCCCGCCCGCACGTCGAGCACCCCGTCGATCACGGCCACGCGCATCGCCTCAGCCCACAGCACGCACGCCTCCTCGACCTCGCGGTCGTCGTGCGTGAGGGATGCGATGCTGCGAGCCGCCCGCGCGGTGGCGTCGCGGTCCCACAGGAATGCGATCCCAATCGGCGCGATCCTACCGAGCGCTGCGTTGCCCGCCGCCCGCTCAGTGTTCGCCGAGTACTCGCGCGCGGCCTGCCGCAGCCGGTCAGACACGTCGCCCGTCAACCGCGACGCATTAAGCAACACCGCGCGGGTTTGGATGCCGATGTCAGTGGCGCCATCGTGCATCCAGTTGATGAAGTTCTGGCCAATCTCGTCGTGAGCCCGGTCCGACGTGAGGCTGAGCCCGGAGTCCGCCACGGACGCGATGCAGATCGCCATCTGCGTGTCGTCGCTCCATTCGGCCGGTTCGTACGGGCCGAGCCCGCCGCCGAGCATCTGCGGGTCATCCGTTCCGCGCGTGAATTCGTACGGCACGCCGAGCGCGTCTCCGCACGCGGAGGCCAGGAGCGCCCCGCGCCCGCGGTCGACCATCAAATCAGTGAGCACATAGTCCATGGGGCACCTCCGTCGGTTTCCCCCAGCTTACCCCGATCATCACGACGTGGGTGGGCTGGCTCACGTTTTGACCGGCCTAGGCCGCGGCGCCTAGTCGGCTCGTGCGCGAAGTCTGGCGGCCGGGCTCTGCCTGCCGGGGCTCAACGCCTGGCCGCCGTCGCCGGCTACTGGGGGTCGACCTTAACGGCCTCCACCGTGATCTCGTCCTCGACGCGCGGATCGTCCTGGCGGACCTTCTCCTTCACCGCGTCGGTGGCCTCGTGCAGCTTCTCCGAGGCGAGGTTCTGCGCCTGTTGGAACGTGTCGGCCGCCTGGTGGCGGACCTTCGAGCGACCATCACGCACCACGTTCGAATCCCACACGCGCTTCGTCCCAGTCTTAATTTGCTCGTAGCGCTCACGGCCCGCCCGCGCGCCCAGCACGTACGCGATCGCGCCCACGGTCACAGTCCTCAAGAAACCCATGGTTCCCCCTTCGTTAGTTTTTCTCCAGCATAACGACGCCGACCCTCCCCGGCCGCCCGATATGCGGTGCGCTGAATCCGCGCCTAGTCCCCAGCCGGCGCCAACCGCACGATGATCCCGCGATGATCGCTGCCGCCGGCGGGCACGCCTACGGCCTCCACCCCGCGGTAGCTGCCGTCGGTGACCACGCGATCAATCGGCGTGGTCAGTAGCGCGGGCAGGTTGGACGGCCACGTGCCAAGACCGCCGGCGCCTGCCTCGATGCGGGCGTCGGCGCAGTCCGCCCCGAGCGTCATCTGATGATCCACGGTCGAATTGAAGTCACCAGCCATGATCACCGGACCGCTAGCACACTGGCTGTAAATCGCGGAAATATCGGACTTCCAGCGGCCCATATGCGCGAGGACGGGAGCAAACGGGTGCACGCCGATAATCTTGGGCCCCTGCCCGTTTGCCGGCACCACCATGACTGTCGAACCCGGCAACCCCTCCGGCTCCACCTGCGCGTACTCCCCGAGCGAGTCGGAAATAAGCACCAGCGTGGACTCAAACTCCGTGGCGTAGCGGTCAGTGCCCGTGTCGAACTGATGGAAGTCCAGCCCACGCTCGGCCAGTAGCCCCACGAGCTCCTCGCCGCGTGCCGTGGCCGTCTCCGTCAACACGAGCACATCCACGCCGTTCCTCACCACCGACGCGGCCAGATCCTCCATATCCACCGACCCGCCGAGCGTATTGAACGACAGCACCGTGACCTCGCCATTACCCGCGCCTGCCACCGTGACCCCGCGGTCCGGTTTCAACTGCTCCGGCGACTCAATCCCCCGCGCATACACCGTGCCCCCATGGAAGATCGCCATCACCAGGTACGCTACGGCCGTGGCCAGCGCAATCCGCCCCGAGTCCACTAGCCTGCGCCGGATGCCCGCAAAACTAAAGAGGAAGATCGCCACACCGAAGAACACAATTGCCAGCCACACCCGCAAAGCCATGACCTGCGCCATCGGCGTGTCAAGCACCCAATTTTCGGCACCCGGCAGCAGGTCCGGCCGCAACGTCAGCGCGCCCACTGCCACAAAAACGGCCGCCAGGAATCCCCACACGTACTTCATTAGGCTCCCCTCGTCTCCGAGCCTTCATCCTAGTGGCCGCCTCCGACAATTCTGCGAAGCGGCCAGGCGTGGGGTCGAGCGCGCCCAGCCCATCAGGCCCGGCCCTAGCGCATCAGATTAGACGCCGCTCGCACGATGCCGTGCCGATCCGCGTCCGACTCCGGCACGCGGCGAAACCAGGGCCCGGGGGAACCGGCAGCCGGGCGCTGCCACGCCGACGCGCAAGAGGGCCCGGGGGCCGGCACACCATGCCGGCCCCC
>NZ_KV793250.1:0-2784 GCF_001808405.1 Trueperella sp. HMSC08B05
CCTGCCGTTAACCACCACCGTCCCCGCCGCAGGGACAGTGGGAATGTCAGGAATATCGGGGAACTTCACCCCGCCAGCCTTCCCCATCACCACCGCGCGCGACCCCGACAAGCGCACTAGCACACGATCCCCCACCGCTAACGGCACCAGAGAGTCAGACACCAACGCAGGAGACGTGTCACCCGTGAGCAACACCTGGCCGGGGCCTTTCACTCTCCCCCACCGCCACGACTCAGTAGCTTGCGGGACGTGAGGCACCAGCATGGAAAGGTTCCCAGCCTTCACTTGTCATCACCGCCCTTGTTAACCTTCCGTAGCGTGACTTCCATCAGTTCACCCGCCCGCAGCTCCATGTCGAACTTGCGAATAGACATGTACATGTCCTTCGCCCCGGAGCGGAAACGCACGATCTCATTCAGAGCGACGGGGAGGACCGCGGACGAGATCACGACCTTCGCCATCGGGTTTTGAGCGTTCGCCGCCCGCCGTTTCACCTTCGCATCCAACGTGGCCTGATCGGCCGCTTCAACGTCCGTTTTCACCTCACTAATCCACCGGCCCCGCGACTGGTAGGAGTAAGGCGAGCCCGGGTCGCGGTTCTCCCACAACGATGTTAACGACGGTAACTCTTTCCCGTCCTCCGTTTGCGCTTCCTGCGTGGTGTACACGATCCGGTTCGGAATGTTGGCCAAGTCCTGCTCGAACGTCCACCGCTTCGCGTGAATCGCGTTGCGACCTTCGGTGAACTCCCACGACACTTCACGTTCAGCCGGGACACGGTAATGTTCAGCAACGTAGACACCATTCGGGTCACACGTCAACGAAAAGTAGCCACAGTAGTCCAGAATGTCGTTGATAATGGTCAGTTTCGATTCGCCCGCATCCCACGTCAACGGGCGCGAGTTCTTCCCCGTAGTCCACACGTGCCCGGTCTCATCCGGGCGGGACACGAACGGCTCAATCGCAAGCCTAGTCTGCCCCATGTCCTTCAACATTTTCACCACGTGCGGGATCAATTCCGTTCCCGCCGGGATAGAATAAGCAGACACAACAGCGTCTTGATCCGGGATCAACAGCTTATCGTGGAGTTCGATCTCATACTCCACCGCCTCCCCAGTGTACTCCTCTTGCGGGGACGTGGGAATAAACAGGCCCAGCGGCCAGCGTAAACCGTTCACTGTCACAAACACGTGCAACAGTTTCGTTCCCCACCACTCCGGCGGCTTATCAGACACTACAGACAGTTTGCCCGCGCGCTTGATACGCGCATCCGTAGACACCGTAATGCTGCCACCCGTGACACCATCTAGCACGCCAAGGTCACGTTCCTCAGCGGACAACACGCGCACCTCATAGTCCTCAACACGATACGACGCCCACAAACGAGGATCATTCCGCATAATCCACCTCCCGTACCGTGAACGACACATCATGGGAACCAACCTGCCGCGAGCGCCCAATGTCAACGCTCGATATGGCGCCCCACACGCGCACGCCCGCCGGGTCACGGTAGAGTACCGGCACGGCGGCGTCCACCAACGCTAAGAACGCGCCCACGTTCGATGCCTCCGACCGCAGGATCGTGCCCTCGACCTTGATCTCACGGTCACGGTGCAACCCTGAGAAAACCACTGGCCGAGACCGGCCCGCCATATAGTGCAACACCATGTCCGTCACGCCGAAAGTGATCTGCCGCTCCGGGTCCCACCGCACCATCACCGGGGCCGCACCAGACACCGGGGTTAACATGATGTCCCTAATCGGGGCAGTGGACGTGTCCACCTCCACCTCCACCGAGGTAGACGTTGCCAGTGACGTGTTCGCCGCCGTCACACGATACGTGTTCACCCCATTCCCTGACGGGGTACTATCCGTCACCGTCTGCCCGTTACGCACATTATCCGCGATCAGCACAGGTTCCCCGGTACTGGACGGCGTAAGGCGCTCCACACGCACATGATTCGTCACCGGGGACGCCCCGCTAAAGGTCACTTTTAACGCGACCGCGCCCGTCTCACGCACCCACGTCGTGCTAACCGTCGGCGCGCCAGGCGCGTCGTAAGCCACGGTGAAACTTGCCGTAGTCCAGTTCGACCACACCATGTCCAGCACGCGCACACGCAACTGGCACGATGCCCCGTTCGGGAGCGCTGTGAACATTAGGGAACGGTTGCCGCGCTCCTTCGTGCCGGTCACCTTCCGCATAATGCGACCATTGATGACCAACTCCACCTCGAACTGGTGTTCCCCCGAAATGGAATCAGTGAACGTGGCGGTAACGCGATCCGATGTCACCTTCGACGGTAGGCCCACCCATGACGCACTTGGGCGGGCCTGCAAGTTCACTGTTGCGATCTGCGACCACTCCGACGATTTTGTAGTGTCTTGTCCCCACGTGCGCACCTTCCACTCGTAGGTGCCAGTCTGGCTGAGCGGTATCCGATACGACGCATCACTACTGAGCCTGATACCCGATGATGACCACGACGTGTTCCCTACCTCCCGGTGCTGGAACTCGTACCTTGACTGTGCGGTGCCGTCGGTGGGGTTGTGAGACCACGTGAACTTAATCGGGGTGCTCGTCGGCTCAAACGTCCCATTCGGTGCCAGGCTCGTGGGTGCCAACGGGGCGGCAAGGAGACGCACCGTGTTCGACACGGTGGTGGCCGTCAACCCGTCAGGGGTGATGTGCCCGACCGTGAACACGTACTCTTTCGTCACGTCCAAGCCGGTAGCCCGGAAACTATTAACGCCAGGGTCGAGCGGACCAGACAAGTTCGCCGC
>NZ_KV793251.1:0-782 GCF_001808405.1 Trueperella sp. HMSC08B05
ATTCTCTGAGTTCGCGGGCCTTATCAAGCTTGCGAACAATCTGCTCAGGAGTGTGTTTACTAAACTTCTTCACCATTCATCCATTCCCCCTACCCACCGGGCAGGACATCAATGGACAACACTCAAGTCACCTGCACCTAAAAACCTGAGGCACTCCACCGGCACCGTTGCCAGGACGCATCGGGCAGCACTTCGGAAATGGCGTGCTGGATGCCCTCATGGGCGTCACTGGTGATAAGGAAGACACCACGAAGCCCGCGGGCTTTTAAGTCCTGGAAGAAGCCTTTCCACGACGCGTTGGATTCCGCGGTGGCGACATGCATGCCGAGTATTTCGCGGTAGCCGTCGGCGTTGACACCGGTGGCAAGTAGTAGGCAGCATTTGACCACCCGGCCGCCTTCACGCACTTTGATCGTCAGTGCATCACACGACAGGTAGGCATACCCGCCGGGGTCCAGGGGGCGGTTTTTGAAGTCTTCGACCATCTCGTCGAGTTCTTCTGACATGCGTGAGACTTGGGATTTCGACATGTTGGAAATCCCAAGCGTTGCCACCAGATCGTTCATTCGGCGGGTGGAAACCCCTTTGAGATAGCAGGCCGCGATTACGGTCGATAGTGCGCGTTCGGCACGTGAGCGTCGCCCGAGCAGCCAGTCCGGGAAGAACGCGCCGTGGCGTAGCTTCGGTACTGCCACATCGATTGTGCCGACACGGGTGTCGAGGTCGCGGTGGCGGTACCCGTTGCGGTGGTTGACCCGCTCGGTGGATACAACACCGTATTC
>NZ_KV793252.1:0-5184 GCF_001808405.1 Trueperella sp. HMSC08B05
ATCAAGTTTGGTGACGGCGTTGTCCTACTCTCCCACACCCTCTCAAGTGCAGTACCATCGGCGCTGGTAGGCTTAGCTTCCGGGTTCGGAATGGGACCGGGCGTTACCCTACCGCTATTGCCACCGTCAAAATAACGGGGCCAACCATAACGGTTGGTTTATTCAGTTATCTGGGCCGGTTAGTGTGGTGGCCCAGAATTGTATAGCGGATGCGAACAACAAGTTATAAAAGTTTTTTAAGTGGTCGGCCAATTAGTACCAGTCAGCTCCACCCATTACTAGGCTTCCACGTCTGGCCTATCAACCCCATGGTCTATAGGGGGCCTCACAACACTTAATGTGTCTGGGAAACGTTATCTTGAAGCAGGCTTCCCGCTTAGATGCTTTCAGCGGTTATCCCTTCCGAACGTAGCCAACCAGCCATGCACCTGGCGGTACAACTGGCACACCAGAGGTTCGTCCGTCCCGGTCCTCTCGTACTAGGGACAGCCCTTCTCACGTTTCCAACGCGCGCAGCGGATAGGGACCGAACTGTCTCACGACGTTCTGAACCCAGCTCGCGTACCGCTTTAATGGGCGAACAGCCCAACCCTTGGGACCTACTCCAGCCCCAGGATGCGACGAGCCGACATCGAGGTGCCAAACCATGCCGTCGATATGAACTCTTGGGCAGGATCAGCCTGTTATCCCCGGGGTACCTTTTATCCGTTGAGCGACGGCGCTTCCACAAGCCACCGCCGGATCACTAGTTCCTACTTTCGTACCTGCTCGACTTGTCAGTCTCACAGTCAAGCTCCCTTGTGCACTTACACTCAACACCTGATTACCAACCAGGCTGAGGGAACCTTTGAGCGCCTCCGTTACCATTTAGGAGGCAACCGCCCCAGTTAAACTACCCACCAGGCACTGTCCCTGAACCAGATCATGGTCCAAGGTTAGACATCCAGCACGATCAGAGTGGTATTTCAACAATGACTCCACCATCACTAGCGTGACAGCTTCACAGTCTCCCACCTATCCTACACAAACCGTACCAAACACCAATACCAAGCTATAGTAAAGGTCCCGGGGTCTTTCCGTCCTGCTGCGCGAAACGAGCATCTTTACTCGTAATGCAATTTCACCGAGTTCGCGGTTGAGACAGCGGAGAAGTCGTTACGCCATTCGTGCAGGTCGGAACTTACCCGACAAGGAATTTCGCTACCTTAGGATGGTTATAGTTACCACCGCCGTTTACTGGGGCTTAAATTCTCAGCTTCGACCCAAAAGAGTCTAACCGATCCTCTTAACCTTCCAGCACCGGGCAGGCGTCAGTCCGTATACATCCACTTACGTGTTCGCACGGACCTGTGTTTTTGATAAACAGTCGCTTCTCCCTGGTTTCTGCGGCCATCACCCCTAGCACGTAAAGTGCTTCAAGGATCAGGCCCCCCTTCTCCCGAAGTTACGGGGGCATTTTGCCGAGTTCCTTAACCACGATTCACTCGAACTCCTTAGTATACTCTACCTAACCACCTGTGTCGGTTTAGGGTACGGGCGGCTAGAACCTCACGTCGAGGCTTTTCTCGGCAGCACAGGATCACTCTACTTCGACCATTCGGTCTCATCATCCAGCCTCACTTTATACGTTCCCCGGATTTGCCAAAGGAACAAGCTGCGCTGTTAAACGTGGCAAGCCATAAGCCACGCGGAAGCTACCACTCTGCGTCACCCCTGTTAACACGCTTGCCTACAACAAGATCAGGTCCCACGCCCACCACACCACCAACCCCCGAAAGGGCTAGCAATGGGCAGGGATGGTTAGTATCCCCTGCTTCAGCATGGACGGTCCTTCGCCGGTACCAGAATAACAACTGGTTGCCCATCGACTACGCCTGTCGGCCTCGCCTTAGGACCCGACTAACCCAGGGCGGACGAACCTGGCCCTGGAACCCTTAGTTATTCGGAGGACGGGATTCTCACCCGTCAATCGCTACTCATGCCTGCATTCTCACTCGCACTCAATCCACCACACAGTCACCTGGCAGCTTCACCTCAAGCACGACGCTCCCCTACCCAACAAAAAAATGTTGCCACGGTTTCGGCGGTGTACTTAGCCCCGCTACATTGTCGGCGCGGAATCACTTGACCAGTGAGCTATTACGCACTCTTTCAAGGATGGCTGCTTCTAAGCCAACCTCCTGGTTGTCACAGCAACTCCACATCCTTTCCCACTTAGCACACCCTTAGGGGCCTTAACCGATGATCTGGGCTGTTTCCCTCTCGACAATGGAGCTTATCCCCCACAGTCTCACTGCCACGCTCAACTTAACCGGCATTCGGAGTTTGGCTGATCTCAGTACCCGGTATAAGGGCCATCGACCATCCAGTCGCTCTACCACCAGCAAGCACACGCAACGCTGCACCTAAATGCATTTCGGGGAGAACCAGCTATCACGAAGTTTGATTGGCCTTTCACCCCTAACCACAGGTCATCCCCTCCATTTTCAACTGAAGTGGGTTCGGGCCTCCACACGCTCTTACACGTGCTTCACCCTGCCCATGGCTAGATCACCTCGCTTCGGGTCTAGAACATGCAACTACAACGCCCTATTCAGACTCGCTTTCGCTACGACTACCCCACACGGGTTAACCTCGCCACACATCCTAACTCGCAGGCTCATTCTTCAAAAGGCACGCCATCACCCCCACCAAGAAGGCTCTGACGGATTGTAAGCGCACGGTTTCAGGTACTATTTCACTCCCCTCCCGGGGTACTTTTCACCATTCCCTCACGGTACTATCCACTATCGGTCACACGAAGTATTTAGGTTTACACAGTGGTCTGTGCAGATTCACACGAGATTTCACGAGCCCCGTGCTACTCGGGACAACCACAAAGAGAGCATGAGGTTTCAGCTACAGGACTATCACCCACTACGGTCCAGCTTCCCAACTGATTCGCCTACCCCACACCTTTATCACTCCACGACCCCATGCCGGTAAGGCCACATGGCTCCCACAACCCCGAATGCGCAACGCCCGACAGCTATCACACACACCCGGTTTAACCTCATCCGCTTTCGCTCGCCACTACTCACAGAATATCTCTTCCTACGGGTACTAAGATGTTTCACTTCCCCGCGTCACCCCCAACCACCCTATACATTCAGGTGGCGGTACCCAGAAACAACTCCAGGCAGGTTCCCCCATTCGGACACCCTCGGATCACAGCTCGTATGCCAACTCCCCGAGGCTTATCGCAGGCTACAACGTCCTTCATCGGCTTCGTGTACCAAGGCATCCACCGAACGCCCTTAAACACTTACAAAAACCAAAAGATGCTCGCATCCACTATACAATTCTCAACCACCACACCAACACCACACACAAACCCAAACAAACAGCCTGAAAACTTGCGCATGGGTGGCCAGGGCCTGTTACCCCACACCCCAACAGCATGCCAGCCAATCACATTGCGAACCACTAAAAACCCCACAACAACACCCACAACCACCATGATCGCAGGCACATGAGGCTCCTTAGAAAGGAGGTGATCCAGCCGCACCTTCCGGTACGGCTACCTTGTTACGACTTCGTCCCAATCGCCAATCCCACCTTCGACCGCTCCCCCCAAAAGGTTAGGCCACGGGCTTCGGGTGTTACCAACTTTCGTGACGTGACGGGCGGTGTGTACAAGGCCCGAGAACGTATTCACCGCAGCGTTGCTGATCTGCGATTACTAGCGACTCCGACTTCATGGGGTCGAGTTGCAGACCCCAATCCGAACTGAGACCAGCTTTAAGAGATTAGCTCACCCTCACAGGCTCGCAACCCTCTGTACCGGCCATTGTAGCATGCGTGAAGCCCAAGACATAAGGGGCATGATGATTTGACGTCATCCCCACCTTCCTCCGAGTTAACCCCGGCAGTCTCCCGTGAGTCCCCAACCGAATTGCTGGCAACACAGGACAAGGGTTGCGCTCGTTGCGGGACTTAACCCAACATCTCACGACACGAGCTGACGACAACCATGCACCACCTGTACACCACCCCGAAGGCTGCACCATCTCTGGCACATCGCAGTGTATGTCAAGCCTTGGTAAGGTTCTTCGCGTTGCATCGAATTAATCCGCATGCTCCGCCGCTTGTGCGGGCCCCCGTCAATTCCTTTGAGTTTTAGCCTTGCGGCCGTACTCCCCAGGCGGGGCACTTAATGCGTTAGCTACGGCGCAGAACCCGTGGAAAAGGCCCCACACCTAGTGCCCAACGTTTACGGCGTGGACTACCAGGGTATCTAATCCTGTTCGCTACCCACGCTTTCGCTCCTCAGCGTCAGTGGTGGCCCAGTAACCTGCCTTCGCCATCGGTGTTCCTCCTGATATCTGCGCATTCCACCGCTACACCAGGAATTCCAATTACCCCTACCACACTCTAGTCTGCCCGTACCCACTGCAACCCCGAAGTTAAGCCCCGGTCTTTCACAGCAGGCGCAACAAACCGCCTACGAGCTCTTTACGCCCAATAATTCCGGACAACGCTCGCGCCCTACGTATTACCGCGGCTGCTGGCACGTAGTTAGCCGGCGCTTCTTCTGCACATACCCTCAACCAAAAAGGCCTTGTTCTGCACTGAAAGGAGTTTACAACCCGAAAGCCTTCATCCCCCACGCGGCGTCGCTGCATCAGACTTGCGTCCATTGTGCAATATTCCCCACTGCTGCCTCCCGTAGGAGTCTGGGCCGTATCTCAGTCCCAATGTGGCCGGTCACCCTCTCAGGCCGGCTACCCGTCGACGCCTTGGTAGGCCATCACCCCACCAACAAGCTGATAGGCCGTGAGCCCATCCCTATCCAGAAACCCTTTCCAACCCCCACCATGCGATGAAAGCAGAATATCCGGTATTAGACCCAGTTTCCCAGGCTTATCCCAAAGACAAGGGCAGGTTACTCACGTATTACTCACCCGTTCGCCACTAATCCACCACAGCAAGCTGTAGCTTCATCGTTCGACTTGCATGTGTTAAGCACGCCGCCAGCGTTCGTCCTGAGCCAGGATCAAACTCTCCACAAAAAACCAAACCAACCAAACAGTCAGTAAGATCCATACAGAAAGCCTGACAAACAGACTCAAACAACCAGAAAAACTGGCAAAAAACACAACCAACCAAAAAGGCCAGCTGCAAAAAAACACAACATAAAAAGCT
>NZ_KV793253.1:0-12612 GCF_001808405.1 Trueperella sp. HMSC08B05
CAACAAAACCCCACCAGAGATTGGTGGGGTAAAAACTAGGTGATGCCAGCGGCTAGGCGGCCTGGTTGCGCTGGCGGTGTTTAGCGATCCAGCCCAGCACAATAATTGAGAGGGCGAGTACCTGCCCTAGAATTGGCGAGCTGGCCTCATTTCCCTCTCATTGAGAGAGTACCACATTATAGGATGTAATGGTAGACTTCCTCGCTCTTATCAATAATGATCATCTTCTTAAACTGCAACGTACCGAAGAATCGTCGTTCGGCCTGCTGGATGGCTATGTGATCCGGGATTCCACACCGAGCCAAATTGAGGACGATGTACTCGGCCTGTTTCTTTCCCCGGCGGAATTGGTTATTAATGGTGTTCTTTTCAGAACTCCCCTTGGGAGATTTGATTTCCCATATCTCGCCATCAATCCCCAGATCTGGGTTCTTGTGCCTGTCAATGTTTACTACTGCGCGATGAGTTACATTCATCCCCCGTTCAGCCAAAATCCGGCCTACGCGCAGTTCAACATCATCAGTTGAAGCCCCTTGCTCAACTGTGATTGTTCCCTGCTTTGACGGTTTGACCCTTGGAACTAAGTTCTTGTCGCGGTCAAACGCGCCGCTAGCGGAAGATTTGCGGGTTGGTGGTTTGCCTGCGCCGCCTGCCCCACCAAGTTTGGGCTTGTTCTTGGCTCCTTTCGGCCTACCGGGCTTGCCCGGTGTGCGCTGCGCGGCGCGGGCCTTCCCACGCTTGGCAACAACATCATCGATCGTGTCATTCTTCGCCCAATACGGCTTGTACTCGGCAACGTAAAGCTTCTCAAAGTCGTAGCCCGGGCTCTCACCCACCCATGACACCCCACGCGGGTTGCCGCTGTCGGGCATCCACCGGCCGCGCACCGGAACGATGTCACAATCACACCCATCATGAAACCGGTTACCCGGCTCACCAGCTTTCAACGCCGTACCGTACACCGGCCCGCGCGAAGCTAACACCACACAAAAATCGCAGTTCTCCGCCCCAGACAGGCGGCGCGCATACAACACGCCCGGGGTTGCGCGGACCGACAAATGCAATGTGTCGCGCCCGGCACGCTTGGCGTGCCGCACCATCGACGCCATCAACCTGTCACGGGCCACACCAGCGGCCACACCCGCCGCTGCGTCACGATATGGGGCAAGCACCCACCTAGCAGAATTCACCGCCGCACGCCCAACCGGGGCCGCGATCGTGGCCTGCGACCCGATCAGCGCCTCAAACCATTGCGCGGCGACCTCACCAAAGGCCAACCCGTAACGTTCAATGATCCCGGGCAAGAACGCATCAAACAGGGCCGAATCAAACACGCCACCGCGCCAGGCCCGCTCCCACAACGCGTCCAAATCAGCAACCAGAGCACGCTCAATGACCTCATCGGCGTTACGCTTCGCTACCAGTGCCCGCCGATCCACCACCGCTCACGCCCCCATCACCCTCAGCTTCTTGTTGCATGAGGCCAGCGAAAATACTCACACCCGCATCACGCTGCTTATCCGCCAACAAGCGCGCAGTCGTCGCCGCGTCAAACCCGAGCGTCCCAATCACCGTATCCGACTGGGCCATCCACGGGAACGCACCCACCAGCTTCACAGTCGCATCAGCAGCCGCCGCCCGCGACGTATACCGCGTGTCATGCCACACCGGCCTAACAGCACCAAGCTCACCCGGCACACCCTCACCCGGGTGAGCCACCCGCCACAACCACCTAGCAACCCGCGCATGCGGACTCGTCCAACACGCCTGCGCATCATCAGCCTCAGCAATCAAATCCTCACGCGACGCCAAATACGACTCCGCCGACGTCGGATTAGCCTGCGACAGGCCCACACCCAAAGACGACACCGGGATCGACGTCTCACCCGCAAACAGCCCAGCCAACACCTGGAGCTGTTCCACGTGCGGCTGCTGGTTACCCTGCGTGAACTGCTTAACCTCAGCCCGCGGGTTAGGCGCCTCCTCATTGTCCGGGATCGCGTTAATACGATCCATGATCATCTGCCACCCGTCCTTGGAAAACGAGGACTCATCCGGGCCAAAAATCATGAACCACGGCACCCCATAAAAATCGGCGGTACCCTCAGACCGAATAATCGTACGCACCGCGCTATCCGTGATCGACATGACCGGGCGTGAAATCCTCGACGCCCCGAACGGCCGGTCAAGACGCGGCTTGTACGGCATTTGCGCCACCGGCAACCGCACCGGCGACCAGACCCGGCCAGCCACCCGGCCATCAACCACCGACACCACTTCATGATCCAAAAACAGGGTGAAATCCCCATCCTGGGCTAGCGTGGCCCCAGCCTTCGGCCACCGGTTCACCGCCAGGAAATTCTTAAACTCGCGCGCCCTGGTATCCCACTCGCCGGTGCCGTTGATCGCGGTCACGTGCGAGACCACGGCCGCCGGTTCACCCGCACCGCCCTTAGTTACCGTCGCAAACACCGTCCCGTGCACCAAAGCAGACACCTGCGCCTGGGCCGACATCGCAAAATAGTCATTATCCGCAAGCAAATCATCGACGCCGAGCGCGGTGCCACCGTCGAACCCGTCCAGGCGCACACGACGCGCCAACGTCTCAACAGCCTTCGCCGGCCACCCCAACACAACACCCAAATGCTGCAAATACGGGGGAGAAGACGGAGGCAAACGCCGCACAAGATGCTTGCCATCCATGTACGCTGAACGCAGATCGTTACGCTGCCGCTTGGCAAGAATCTGCTTCTCAAGCTGCCCAACCAGCTCCCACTCACCAGGAGTCAAACCACTCACAGGGCCACCACCTTCCACCCAGAACCAGCACCCTTAACAGGCGCCTTCTTCTTCACACGATCCCAACCAGCGAACGCGAGCGTAGCCGCAACCCACGGCCCAATCGGCACAACCGGGTCAATCCGCGCCCACGTGAACAACGAATCCCCCTTCGGTTTGATCTTCACGTTGCCCACCGCCTCATCCAATGGCTCCTGCCCAATATGAGCCAACATGCCGGCCTGGAACGCGTCATACAACAGACCGCACGCCTGCCAATACTCGCGGCCAGTCACCTGCAACACGCGCACCCGTGCCCGCACCAACTCACCCACAAGAGCACCCGCCGCGCTACCAGCATCAACCACGAACGCCCGAGGCTCCCACCTCTCCTGCAACTCCCGAGCCCTGGCCACAACCCAGTCCGTACCAACACGGTGCTCAATCAGTTCCACATGCACCCGGCCGTCCGCCCGCTCGGACACCACCGTAATCGACGCCGAATCACGCGACGGAGACACATCCAACCCAAAACACACCTTTTCCCCAGGCGTAGACAGCCCGTCCAACTGCCGGCCCCACTGGGCGCCACTTAGACCATGCTCGTCACCCACGCGCGCCCACACGCCCAGGCGCTCACGCCGGAAACGCTCATCATCCATCCCCCGAAACTCGGTCTCAGCCACATACTCTTCAGCGATACGCACACCAAGACCAGGGTTCGCCTGATACCACGCATCCACATCAGAGGACACCGCGCTATCATCAGCAGACCACTCAAAATACGCCAGGCGTGCACTATCACCCTTCAACCCGCGCTCCCGGACTTCCTCCCACACGGACGAGGACGGCATACCAGCCGAAGACGTGTAATAGATCTGCGGGTTGCCATCCATGGACCGTGCCGCCATGGTCGGCATCATCGCCGCGATCTGATCCGCCGTCAGGTCATAGGCCTCATCCAAGATCACGATGTCACCGGTCAGCCCGCGCGCAGACCCAGCAGACCGCGCCAAATAAGTGATCTTCGCCCCGCCCCGCTCACGCCCATCCTCGCCCTTAAGCTGGATCGACATCTCAGCAGACGACGTCTTAATACCCCGAACATCATCATCCATCTGGCGGCCATCCGAGCCCACCACACGATAAAACAAGTCAGGGCTAGACCGGATAATCGACTCCAGTTCACGAAACGCTTTCCTCGCCGTGGAAAACAAGTGCGCTGAATGTGTGATCACCCGACAATCAGGGTCCATGTACAGGCCATCGAGTTCGACAGCCTCCACGATCACGTTCTTCCCATTCTGGCGCGGAACATTGACCCCGACTTCGAACGCCGCGAACCGCCCATCGGCACGCAACGCCCGAGCACGCTTAACCACATACCGCTGCCACTCATCCAAGGGTTTACCCACAGCGGCCATCAAATCGCAGGCAACCTCACCCGCGCTAAAATCCACGCCGTCAACGGGCAAGGACTCGATCCTAGGCCGTTGCGCCCCGACTCTTACGTCGCTGAGCAAGCTCATCAAACACGCCCCTATCACCTCGGGCCGGAACCTTGGCAGTTGCCTGCCCCATACTGGTCAACGCTTCTAAGATCGCGCGCCGCTCACGACTAATAGCCGCCACCGACTGCGGGGGCGCTTCTAACAAGTGCCTGCCAAGCAGGTCATACTGTGCCCTCAGCTCGGCCTCGGCGTCCAACTGGCCACCCGCCGGTTTCTGGTCTTGTTGTTCGTGGACGCGCCTCACCGCCGCCTCACGCCGCCGCGCCCGCTGCTTAGCGTTATGCGCCCGAACAGCCTCCTTACACGCCTCACACACCGGCTCCCCACGACGCTGATGGCGCCGGGCCGCCGCATACGTCCCACACGGCATCAACTCACCCAACACTCATCACCGCACCCTCTTAGAACCGGAAGCACCGCCCCGTCACGCACACAAACCGGCCAGACCCAGGCGGATACACCTCAATGTTGCGACCATCACGAATAACACGGCCCGGCCCGGCCTCCATGGGCACGAACACGTGAAGACCGCGCCCAGATGGGGAAATCTCAACCCACACCGCCTCAGCCCGGTGCTCCTCAAGCACCGCACGTGCCCAGCCTGCTGGGATTCCGGCCTCATTGAGGCAGTGGTCAAGGTCGATACAGCCGACCCCGTTGCCGAGCACCCAGCCCTTGCGCGCACATTGGGCTACTTCCTCATAGGTGGCCCACGTGGTGGGGTCAGTTACGGATGCCGGCCGCCCATCTACCCGGGTGGGGCGCTTACCAGTCCCTTCCCGGCGCTCAACCGGCTCCCAGGTGACCCACCTGGCTGATCCTGTCATGACGTTTGGCAGTTTCGGGGCGCGGTTACCCATGACGCGGCAGGAGGTGGAGCAGTAGCGGGCGCCTGCTCGCTTGCCGTTGATGTTGATGCCGCAGTGGGCGCATGTCCTCACACCCCAACCATAGCACTGTTTACGGCTAAATGGCTATGCGCCGCCGTTCCGGTGTGGTGATAGCAAACGATGCCACCAGAAAACGCCACCACAGCAAGCCAAAACCGCCAACCACCAAAATGTGCACCCTCACACCCAAAAGCGAGCCACAAAGCCACACAGAAACAATAACGACACCGTTTGACGTTCCCACTATCGGGCCGTTCGTGTAAAAACTTGCCAATGCGGTGTGTGGCACCGGACCGGTGGGGCGGGGGTCCTCCCCCTGGGGTAGGGGCGGGGACTTGGAGTGTGTCCAGCTTAAACTGTTTTCACCATTTTTTCGACCGCTTTTCAACCGGTTTCACGATGGCCGGCTGGCGGCGGTTGGTGGTGTCTCCACGCCTGGAGTTGCAGGCGCGGTGAGCCGGGCGGAGTTCGCCGCGAGGGTTGCCACCGAGAGCTATCGGAATGACGTGGTCGGCGGTGAATGACCACCGCGATCGCCAGTCAGCGGTGTAGTCGATGGGCTGTCCGCATATCCAGCATGGCGCATCAGTGCGCTGTGACTTGCGTTTGAGTGCTTTGGTGAGGTCGCGGTAGGCGTAGTTGTTGACCCGGCGGGGTTTTTTGGGGGCGGTGTCAGCCATCGGGGTGCCCCCTTTTTTGGTGGTGGGTATGGTTTCACCCCGGGGGGTCTGCGTTGGAGGTGGACCGGCCCGGGGTGAAGAGAACTGGTTTTTGGGCGCACTGGACGCCCTACAAGGGGGACTATATCACACGGGCTGGGGTGGTGCGGGTTTGGCGGGTTGGGGTGTGGTGGGTTTCGCTGAGTGGGCGGGCGGGGTGGGTGTTGTTTTCACCCCCGGGCAACTTTACCAAATTAATTGACATCCGGCATGTGAGTTGGTGAAGTTATAGACATGAAGAGAAGAAAGGAGGTGAACATGCTAGAAGACGTAGGAATCTTCCTCGGCGGGCTTGCCGCACTCATCGGATCAATCGCCAAACTGGTCGAAGTGCTCAAGCCCACCAAGAAGAAACAGAAGAACAAACACTAGCTTCTTCTAGGAAGCGCCCCACACCGTGGGGTTGCTTCCCCTACACGCTACCATCTAGCACGCCCACCATGGAACGAATCCTATGGATCGCACTCATCGCAATCATTCTCATCCCCAGAATCTTTGACTCCGGCGGGGTGCTTGCGCAGATCGGAGCATTCCTCGCCGGCCTTGCAGCACTCATCTACGCCATCGCATTCAGCATCAACATTGCACGCCACCACAGAAAGGAATAGCAGTGACCGCCCATTACTTATCACTCAACGGTTTCGCGCAGCGCGCCGGATTGAGCCGCACTACCCTCGTGTCCTATCGCCATCAAGGCCGCCTGCCTGAACCGGACGCGATCATCGGCGGGCCAGAGCGCGGCGGCACACACGGCTGGCTACCCGAAACGGTCGACCACTGGATGGAGAACCGGGTGGGGCAGGGACACAGAACCGACCTCGAACATTAGGAGCTAGCCATGCGGACACACGGTAGTGTGCCTGGCTTGTCTTAACCCCTGCCCCAAAGCGCCCGCCGACCTTGACAACCCCATACGACTGTTCGGTGCACCACGAATGGACCCCCGAACTTTTTCGGGTGTCTGGTGCCTGTTTACTGCCAGACGTCAGCTGTGTGTCTGGCAGGACCAGCCCGGGGCGCTGGTCGTGGTTGTCTTCCCGGCGGTTCTATTTGTATTTTGAGCCAGGGCGTGGGGCGGTTAGAGGTCCCGATATCGAAGAACGCTACCCACGCCCGGCTGCCCGGCCCCGTGCTGGCTGCACGGGCGGGCTGAAAGGGTGTGGCTAGTTGGTGCCTCCTCGTTCTTCGAAGTGGCGCACCATTTCCCAGGCATGGACGCCAAGAGAATCGGCCATGCGGGTGAGGTCTTCAAGGCGCACGTCGTCGAGCATGTCGGCGGGCAGGCGGCCCAGGACGTCTCCGATACGGATAGGGTCACTCATGGGAGGTCACCTCAAAATTCTTGTTGCGAATATGAGGCGCGCAATGTCAGGTTTCTAGGCTGGCATTTGTGCGCCGGGCGAGCTAGAAACCACCTGCAACAAGTCAGGCTGCCCCGTATTCCCCAGCGGGTCTTGTATTCCGAGGCCTCCCCGGCATAAATGCCATGAGAAACGATCCCGTCAGAGGGATCAGCCTCTTGTTGCTAAGCGGTCTCTAGTCGCTTAATACAGAGGCTACCACGCTTAGAGTCAGGGTGGAAGAATCTCGCCGCGGCGTGGCAGGGCGCGCAACTCCACAGCCGAAAACAACCCCTCACGCGGGCAAGTGTTTCCGCGCTGAATATGCTTCTTCAACCCTTCCCGAGTCAGCCCAAACAAGACACAAGCCATGCCACGGTCGACCCACACGTCAGCCTGGGTGATGGTGTAGGTGCGTAGGTTGGCTACGTGCCCGGCCGTTCCGGCATAGTCGCAGGCCGGGCACCGGTAGAGCCGATCGTTGTGGTGCCAGTGGAGTGTGGTGGTGCCGCAGGCCGGGCATAGGTGGCCGGACGTCTCGGTGTCTGGTGCGACCATCTTCTTCCACCTGGCGTGGATGCGGTCGACGTCGGCTAGTAGGTCGGGCCAGGCGGCGTGGGCGGTGGGGATGTCCATCTCGCCGGTGTCGATGTAGATGAGGAACTGGGTGGCGGTGTTGGCTTTGAGTTCGTTGAGGAGGCGGGCTTGGCGTTCGGCTTCTGCTTTTTCGGCTTCGCGTTCGGCACGGGCGCGGTTGCGTTCAGCGAGTTTTTCAGCCTCCGCACTAGCCTTGACTGCCTTCGCCTGCTCAAACGCGGTGTTGAGTGGGAGTTCGTCGTTGCGGACTTTTTCGGCGAGGTGCGGGGCGTAGTCGAGGACGACGCCGCACTCAGAGATCCGCTGCTTCCATCCCTTGCTATTTCCGACGTCGGAAATAGCGGCTCGTCCATTCCATCGGCCAGCTTCCCGGCCGCGGTCCTCCACGAGGATGAGGGCGGTGGCCATGGCGCGTGCACCGGTCGACATGTGCCGGCGTGAGGTGTTGCAGTCGATGACGTATTCGGCGAGGTCCTCACCCTCGTAGGTGGTGAACTGGGGTTGGATGCCGGCTTTCTCGCAGGCTACATACCGGTTGCGTCCATCGAGGATACGGCCCTCAGTGTCGAGCACGATCGGCTGACGCAAGCCATTGGCGCGGATCGACTGGGTAAGCTCGGCCAGCTCGTCGGCGGGGAGCATGGGGTATTTGTCCGCGTAAGGATGGGTTTTCATTGGTTTTCCTTTCGCGGTTGTGCCTTCCCGGTAGGCTGACAGTTGCCACACGTTCCACCTACCGGGAAGGAAGAATTGAGATGGGACTTTCCACAAAACGTGAAATCGCGCTTGAAGGGATCGAGAATCTTCAAAGAGCGACGGAAATTGCTTTGTCTGTTGAAGATCGAGCATCGTCGACAGAGGTTCGTGAGCTTGCCCGGGCGATTAGGTTTGCCAGTTTCGGGGCGCAACAGATCGGGCTCGCTCTCACTGATCGGGCTCGTGTCAACGACTTGTAGCCCGTAGTGGGCGGCTAGTTCAGTGATCGCCTCCCTCATGGCCTGTGCGGTGTACGGGTTCGCCCCGTAGTACAGGTCATGCAGGCGGTCTATTGCTGTGCGCGCGTCGGGGTCTTGTAGTGGAATTGGGTGTATGTCCGCGTACGGATGAGTCTTCATGCCGCGTCACCACCTTGGCGGGTGTCGTATTCCTCGGCGCGGCGCATGAGCTCCGACGGGGCGATGCCGAACGCTGCCGCGATCTTCTCGAGCTGGTCGGTGTCGAACCGGGGCTGGGCTAGCTTGAGCGAAAGCGTGGATTCGGAGATGCCGGATTCTCTGGATAGGCGCTTGCGCGACCATCGGCGTGAGGACAGTTCCTCGTTGATCGCTTTCTGGATGCTCATCTTTTTCCTTTCGAATCCAATTGGACTTTGCGTCGTGGCTACAGGTTAGTCCAATTGGACTCGAATTGCAAATTTTAGTTGTTTTTGGTGTGTCTAATTGGAATCATGGTCGCATGGGTACTAAAGCCACTGATCCAGGAGAGCTGAGCAAGGCCATTGCGCGCATTATCGACGATGCCCTGCAAGAGCGCGGAGTGGCGCGAGCGCGCGCTGCAGAGATCGCAGGGCTTTCTCAGCCGCGAGCGAATCGCATCCTGGCCGGCGTGCGGCCGATGTACGTTGACGAGCTTGGCGCCCTATCCGAGGTGCTCGGCAGGTCAGCTGCGTCCATTGTCCGTGAGGCTGAGGAGGCTGTCCGTGCCACCACTCCTGACCCGGCGGCCACCTACATTGCTGCGGCTGAGGCGAAACTCCAGGCCGCCCTCCAGGGTGATTACGCGCCTGCTGCCCGCCACCACACCCCAGACCCGTACGAGGGGGTAGGGGAAGAAAACCAAGACGTGGAAGGAGAATAGGGCGCATGATCTCTCACCAGCACGCCGAGCTACGCGTAGCCACACCCACCAACGAACCATACGAGTGGCGCCACCCCGGAGATCGCTTCAACGGCAAAATCATGCCCAATCGGGGCTGGCGCGACATGGACTGTTGGCTTCGCGAAGACCTTCACTCTCAGGCCGCTAGTTTAGGCGCGCAGCGTTTCAAAACTGTCAGCCTTCTTGCCGAGGTCGACAAGCTCCTTACCCGCGCCAGCAACGGAGAACTCTCCCAAACATTTCCTGATGACGTTGCACCCTCTAACCCAAAAGATTCGGGACGGACCGCACTTATTCCAGACATCATGTTCTTGCGCGTGCCTGAACCTTTCTATTTGGCCGCCCACAGGTGTCGAATTCGTGTCTACTACGTCGAGCCGGACGCGACAAGTCTTCTGGTGTCATTGGGAGGGCTAATCAAAAACGTTGATGCTACGACGCCGCAGGAGCAGAACGCATTCATTTGTTTCTGCGAGGAGCGGAAGAGGCGGCGCTTCCGTTAGATATGTCAAATTTGACATGCCGTGTGGGGTGGTGTGCCATACTTGAACAGAAACCGACACAGGGGAGGACGCTATGAGGACAACCTCTGCCGATCAGCTCGCCGACGAGCAGCTCTTCACGCTCTTCCGTGAGCAAATAGATCGCGATGACGACCTGCTTCGCGACCTCGTTGCGTTGCGCAGAGAACTCGGACTGTCCCAGTCTGAGCTAGCGCACCTCATGGAAACCGATCAAGGGTACCTTTCGAGACTCGAAAATGGTGCGCTCAACCCACGGGTGCGCACGCTACGCGAGTACGCCGTCGCATTGGGTGTGGAAATCCATCACACCCTCAGACCGTTCGTTCCGGCGCCTATAGATAGCGGCGAAGATGTCGAATTCCTCGACGACCCGAACCCCAGTGTCGCCGCACACATCACGGCGACTCTTCTCCAGGAAGGATCTTTGTCGTGGCGGAGTTAATCAATGACCTATCGGGAGTGGCCGACGCGCTCAATTTTCAGCGGGTGCTCTCGAGTCAAATCAGCATTAGAAACAATTTAGGTCAGTCAGAGTCGCAAGACGAACGAATAGAGCTTGAACTCGTGCCCAAGGTCGGGCGTAGCGAACATGGGCGGATCATGTTTGTTATTGAAATCCATGCGAACACTCCAAGTTTGAATTTGGATATTGACGTGCGGGCCATCTATGCCCACGAACAGGCCCTTCAGTTTGCGGATGCTGTTTTATGGCAGTTTTTCGCATACTCAGCTTTGCCCGCGTTGATGGCCTCTCTCATGCGCATCCGCGACGCTATTATCCCCCTCATGTTTGCCCAGTTGGACTTCCTAGAACCCCTTGACGACCTTAGGGGGCAGTTGCTTGCACGTGCAGTAGCGGCGAGTGACTGAGGATCCTATTTCTGTCGGAGGGGTCTCGTATTCTTTGGTGGTATGAGTGAAGAGGAGCTGATCCTTGCCTGCCAGGCGATGGGGGTGCATGTGGTGTTTGTGCCGTTCCCTTTGGCGGGCTCTTACTATCTCGGCGAGGGGCTGATCGTTATCGATTCTCGGCTCCCGGTTGGCGCTCAGCGAGCTATGTTGGCTCATGAGTATGTTCATGCCATCTTGGGTCATGATGGGCCGCAGGAGGCGCACATAGAGGCACGCGTGGATCGCCAGGCTGCGCGGCTGCTGGTTTCTCCTGCCGAGTACATGCTGGCTGAGCGTCTCTATGGTTGTGACGTTGCGGCGATTGGCGAGGAGCTTGGCGTGCCAGTGTGGGTGGTGGTGGCTTATCGGGAGCGGTTGGCCGAGTGTGGTGCGCACCGCAACACAACTTTACCTTAACGACTTGCAGGACGGCGTGTAGTTAGGGTAAAGTTAGAGTTGTTGGAGGGAAAGCCCCACCAACAGAAAGGAGGCAATCATGGAACTGGCCGACAGTATCATGATCTCCCTCATGATCGTCACGATCTGGCTACAGATCATCGCGATCAACCGCGACTAGAGCGGTGAGAGAGGGGCTGGGAATCGCAGGGTTCCCAGCCCTTGCCTCAACAACAAGCTAACACAAGGAACCGACCAATGAAACCCCAAACCCGTAAAACGCTCCTGGCTTCCACGCCCGCCTGGGCGGTCCTCGCAGTAGGCACCTACGCAGTCGGACTCACTCCCATCACAGCCACATGCTGGGCGCTGTCCATCCTCGCCGCAATCTACGGAATCAGCACAAAGGAGACCGTGTGACCATCCACTATCTATCACTCAATGCCGTCGCGGATCGCACGGGCATCGCCTTGTCCACGCTGCGCACCTATCGGCGGGATGGACGTCTGCCTGAGCCAGATGCAACGATCGGGCTAGAACCGAACGTGCGCCACGGTTGGTTGCCTGAAACCGTCGACGCCTGGCAAACCAACCGGCCCGGACGTGGCGCCCGAACCGATCTCAAGAGCTAGTCCTACGATCGCGCATACATACGCTCTTTACTTGTCAATGACAAGACCGCAGGTTGGGTGAAGCGCTGTCAACAACACCCGCGAGCGCACCGGGCCACCATCCCGCGCCGCCCACCACCACGAACCCGACCCGCTAGAGGGCCTAGGGTGCATGTGTGGGTTCAGGGGAGCGCATAATGGCGGTGTTGTAGCGTGGTATTCAAATCCCGCGATCTCCGCAGGTAGCCCCGCCGGATCGTTGATCTGGCGGGGTTTTCGTTGTTTTGATGCAGAAAAGTCGCCGTTTTGCTTTACACTCTTTTATACCCGTTTACACCCTTTTATGCTCTAGAAGGGATACTTTAGGGCTACCCGACCACCAGAGCAGAAGGGGTATCGGGGAAGGGTAGATCAAGTTTCGGGTGCGTGTTGTGTTGCTCGAGCGCACTGATCCGTCCTAGCGCTTTCTCCAGGTCC
>NZ_KV793254.1:0-6501 GCF_001808405.1 Trueperella sp. HMSC08B05
CGCGCGGGAGCCTTCCCGCGCGCCCGCCCTCATTTCGTGGCGACCACACTTTTTAGGGAGACTGATTGGCGAATCACCAGCTTGATGCACGCAAGTACTTTGAGGTGGGAGAGGGATCCACCGGCGAGTACGCCCCCGCCCCGCTCGAGGAGGAGATCCCGCGCGCCGCGGGCAAGGGCCTGGATGGCATCGCTCGCGCCCCGGAGATGGATCGGCATGAGCACATCATGGCGATCCGTAACGGAGACTTGGGTTCGTTGCATTCGTGGGAGCTCGTGACCGCGATGGACGGCCCGGGCACGCGCATGACCGTCTTCTTCGCCGGCTGCCCGCTGCGCTGCCTGTACTGCCACAATCCCGACACGCTCCACGCCCGCGAGGGCACCGTCGCCACCCCGGAGGCGATCCTGGATCGCGTGGGCCGATACAAGGCCGTGTTCAAGGTGACCAACGGCGGCGTGACATTCTCCGGCGGTGAGCCGCTCATGCAGCCGGCCTTCCTTGCCAAGCTGTTGCGTGGGGCGAAGGAGATGGGGATCCATACCGCGATCGATACCTCCGGCTTTCTAGGGCGCAACCTCAGCGACGAGATGATGGCCGACACCGATCTGGTGCTCCTCGACATCAAGTCCGGCCTGCCCGACTACTACGAGCGCACCACCGGCCGCGCGCTCCAGCCCACCATCGACTTCGGCCACCGCCTCTCGGACGCCGGCAAGGAGATTTGGGCCCGCTTCGTGCTGGTGCCGGGCCTGACCGACGACGTCGACAACATCGAGGCCGCCGCCGAAATCATGAAGGAGTTCAGCACGCTCACCCGCGTGGAGGTGTTGCCCTTCCATCAGATGGCGCGCGACAAGTGGGAGTCGCTCGGCATGGAATACCAGCTCAGGGACGTCCAACCGCCCGCGAAGGAGCACACGGACCTGGTCCGCGAGATCTTCCGCTCCCATGGGCTGACCACATTCTGACGCGCATAAGGATGCGCCGGGCTACCTCGCCCGGCGCATTTTTGTCCCCGCTCGCGCCAGGCCCGGCTGGGTGCCCGACAGAACTCGTGAATATACCGGCTGACGATTGCTATAGGCGCCTGGTCGGCCCGAGGTTCACGACTTGTGACGGGGTGACCCGCAAGAGCCGGTCTCAGGGCCTGGCTCAGGCCGGGCGCGGGCCGAAGATGGCCGTGCCCACCCGCACCAGCGTGGAGCCCTCGGCTACCGCGATCTGAAGATCGTGGGTCATACCCATCGACAGCTCGGCCGCGCCCTCCAGCCCCGGCAGCTTGCGCATCTGCTCAGACAGTTCGCGCGTGAGGGCGAACGAGGCGTGGATCTCGGCTGCGTTGGTGGTGTGGGCGCCGATGGTCATGAGCCCGTCGATGCGGATGAGGCCAAGCTCGGCGATGCGCCCCGCGATGTCGATGAGCTCTTCGGGCGCGCATCCCGACTGCGTGTCCGCGCCCGCGGAGTTGACCTGGATGAGGACGGGGTAGGGGCCCTCGGCGAGGCCCTCATCGATGCGCGCCTCCTGGCGGCGGGCGATCCGCACGGCCTGCTTGACCGAGTCCACGGTGTCGATGCGGTCCGCATGATCCATCGCCGTGCGCAGCTTATTCGACTGCACCGGCCCGATCACCGTGTGCGTGGCGAGCACGCCCGCGCCCGCGAGCTTGGCCGTGGACTCCACGAGCTGGGGGACCAGGTTGTGGCCGAACGTGGTGATCCCGCACGCGGCCGCCTCCAGCAGGTTTTCCAGTGGCTGATGCTTGGCCGCCACCTGCAAAGTCACCGAGCCGGGTGCTCGGCCGGCGGCCTGCTCGGCGCGGGCAATGGCCTCGCGCACGGAATCGATGTTCGCGCTGATCATGGTCCTCCTAGCGCTCATCTAACCGAATCATGTGAAGAACCAGCGCCCCGGCGTCGTCGGAGGCGTCCAAGTCCACGAGCGCCCACATAGCCCACGTCATCTCCGCTTCGCCGGTCTCCGGCTCTGCCGAGCCCTCATCGTCGAGGATCTGCATGACCAGCCACAGGCGGCCCGGCTTGTGGCCCTCGAGCCAATCTGAGGCCTCGTCTTCGCCCATGCCGGCCT
This sequence comes from Trueperella sp. HMSC08B05, assembly GCF_001808405.1. Lineage (NCBI taxonomy): Bacteria > Bacillati > Actinomycetota > Actinomycetes > Actinomycetales > Actinomycetaceae > Trueperella > Trueperella sp. HMSC08B05. Next base: position 2,092 of record NZ_KV793254.1, read on the forward strand.
GGAGCAGGTCCGCATACGAGGGGTCCTCGAGGATGGAGAAGAAGCGCTCCGAGCGTGAATCGGCGGTGGTGCCGAGCCGGGCGTAGACGTCCCAGTACGGGTCGATCGCGTCGGCCCAGCGGTCGGCGTCCCACGCGGGGTCGAGCCGAGCCAGGTAGCCGAAGTCGTCGCGGTCGAGCGCCTCGACCCGGGCGAACATGGCGTTGCGGACGGCCGTGCGCAGGGCGTGCTTGTTGCGCGTGAAGGTGATGTTGCCGTCCGTATCCGCGCCGAAAGCGGCCTCCTCGCCAGTCGTGCCATCGCCCGCCAGGCCCGTGATCTCGTCCAGGGTCAGCCGCCCGTCGGCGATCGCCTCCCACTCGTCCAGCAACGAGGAATCAATCGAGCGCACCAGCCGCCCCAGCCAGCCGATGATCTCCTCTACCTCGTCGTTGCGGTACTCGTGCGGCACGCTCTGGCGCAATGCCCGGTAAGTGTCCGTGAGGTAGCGCAGCACCACGCCCTCCGAGCGCGCCAGGTCATAGCGCGAGATGAGCTCGGTGAAGGTCATGCCCTCTTCGATCATCTGCCGTACCACCGACTTCGGCTCCAGCTCGTGGCCAGCTACCCACGGGTTCGTCTTCGCATACATCTGCAAGGCGGGCTCAAGCAGCTCCGCCAGCGGGCGCGGCCACGTGACCTCATCAGCCAGCGCCATCCGCTCGTTGTAATCCACGCCCTCGGCCTTGAGCTTGCCGATCAGCTCCCCGCGCGCGGTTTTGCGCTGGGCAACAAGCACCGGGGTGGGGTTTTCCTGCACGGCCTCCATCACCGAGACGACGTCGAGCGCGAAGTCCGCATCCTCCGGGTCGAGCAGGTCGAGCGCTGCCAGCGCAAATGGTGCCAGCGGGGAGTTGAGGGCGAAGTCGTCCGGCACGTCCTTCGAAAAGTGAATCGCCGGGCGGCCGGGGTGCTCGGCACGCCAGGCGCGGTCCTCGTGCGTAATCACCTCGGCCGTGCGAAGCGAGGCGTAGATATCCAGCGCCTGACGCACGAACTTATTGCGCGGCGTAGCCGGCTCATGATTATCGGTGAGGATCTTCGCGATCGCCGGCACCGGGTCCGGGCGCTGGAGCAAGTTGAGGATCATCGCGTGATCGACCCGGAAATGCGACGTCAGCTTCTCCGGCTGGGCCTCCCGCAGCCGCTCGAACGTCTTCTGCGACCACGACACCTCCCCGTCCGGCGGCTTGACCTTCTGCACCCGCTTGATCCGCGCCGGGTCATCCCCGGCCTTGCGCAGGCGCCGCGCGTTTTCGACGTCGTGCTCCGGCGCTTGCACGACGACGTAGCCCACCGTGTCGTATCCCGCCCGGCCCGCGCGCCCGGCGATCTGGTGGAACTCGCGCGCGCCGAGATTGCGCATCTTCGCGCCGTCGAACTTCACCAGCGACGTGATGAGCACCGTGCGGATCGGCACGTTAATGCCCACGCCCAGCGTGTCCGTGCCGCAAATGACCACTAGCAGGCCCGCCTGGGTGAGCTTTTCCACCAGACGGCGGTAGCGGGGGAGCAGACCGGCATGGTGGACGCCCACGCCGTTGCGCAGCATCTTCGACAGGGTCTGGCCAAAGCCCGGGCTGAACTTGAAATTGCCGAGCGCCGCGCGGATGCGTTCACGCTGATCGCTCGAGATGAGCGAGGTGGACATCAGCGCCTGGGCCTGCGCCACCGCCTCCCGTTGCGAGAAATGCACCACGTACACCGGGGCCATGTGCGTGGCCACCAGCTCCTCGATCACCTCGCTCACCGGCTCCGTGGAGTAGGTGAAGTGCAGGGGGACCGGGCGGACGGCGTCGTCGACGATCGAAACTGGGCGGCCCGTGCGTCGCTCAAGGTCCTCGACAAAGAACGACGTGTCGCCCAAGGTGGCCGAAAGCAGAATCTGCTGCGCCTGCGGCAACTCCAGCAGCGGCACCTGCCAGGCCCAGCCACGCTGCGGGTCGCCGTAGAAGTGGAATTCGTCCATGACGACGACGCCGACATCCGCCTCCTCGCCCTCGCGCAACGCGATGTTGGCCAGGATCTCCGCCGTGGCGCAGATGATCGGGGCGCCGGGGTTGATCGAGGAATCGCCCGTGATCATGCCGACGTTATGAGCGCCGAACTGGCCGATGAGGTCAAAGAACTTCTCCGACACGAGCGCCTTGAGTGGGGCCGTGTAGTAGGCCGTGCGGCCGGTGGCCAGGCCCGCGAAAAGCGCCTGCGCGGCAATCAGCGACTTGCCCGAGCCGGTGGGTGTGGCGACGATGACGTGGTCGCCGGCAACGATGTGCAGGAGGGCCTCCTCCTGATGCGGGTACATCCGCTTGCCCGAGGACTCGAAGGCGTCCGTGAAGGCCTCCAGGATCGAGTCGGGGGAGGGGTCAAGGCCGTGGTCATCTTCCAGACGGTCAAGGGCGTGGTTAAGGATCATGGGAGAGTCTCGGGGTCGATGGTTGGCGAGTCGGCGGGGGCGGCGCCAGTGGCGTCGTTCGTGCGGCGGGCTCGGGCGACGGCGCGCCAGGACTCGGCGGCAAGCAGGGCCAGTGCGAGCACAATGAGGATCGCGCGCTCGGTGGAGTTGGCCCGGAAGGCGAAGAACGCCAACAAAATCGCGCCGAACACGATGAGCGGGTTAAACGTGGAGCGCCAAAACAAGCGTTGCAAGGTTCCCACGGCTATCCTCCCAGTTGGCTACCGGGTTATCATATACGAAAGGCGACCAGCCTGAGCTGATCGCCTTTCCTTGGTACACCGCCTGGGACTCGAACCCAGAACCCTCTGATTAAGAGTCAGATGCTCTGCCAGTTGAGCTAGCGGTGCGCAACGATGTTTTACTGTAGTCCCGCACAGGCGCTTCGCGCAAATTGATCGGGCACATTTCCGCTGTGAACTGGGGCACCACTGGTGGGTGTGGGTTGCGGTGCGGGCTAGGGCGCCGGTGTGGGAGAGCCGCGAGGCGACGGGGTGGGCGCGAGGCGAGGGATGGCGTCATGTGGCGCGGACTTACCCCGTTGTCGCGCGCCGGAGCGGCAAATCCATTAGAATCGCAGGCGTGGCTCAACCAAAAGTTTTTCTAGCGACCTCCGAAAATCTGCCCAACCTGTCCGAGGACGAGCAGGGCCTTCCCGATGCCTTGCGCGATCGCGGGATTGAACCCGTGGTGGCCGTCTGGTCCGACCCGTCGGTCAACTGGGGGCAATCCGACCTCACCGTGGTGCGCTCCGTGCGCGACTACGCCAAGGCGCCCAGGCAGTTCATGAAGTGGGCCTACTCCGTGCCGCGCATCGCTAACTCGGCGAAGACCATGGAATGGAACATGGACAAGCACTACATGCAGGCACTGGAGAAGCTGGGGTTGCCCGTCATCCCCACCGTCTGGCTCGAGCCCGAGCAGCGCCTGTCCAAGCAGCAGATCCACTCCCGCTTCCCCTCCTACGGTGACTTCGTCATCAAGCCCGCGGTGTCATCGGGCGGGCGAGGCACCGGGCGCTACACCGCCACTGACGCCACCTCCCGTGGCGAAGCCATCCTCCACGCCCAGTACGAGCTCAACGCCGGACGCTCCGTCATGGTCCAGCGCTACCTGGAGGACATCGACGTGGCCGGAGAGACCTCGCTTGTGTACCTCAACGGGCTGGCCTCCTACCAGGTGGAAAAGGATCCGATGCTCCACCCGCGCTACCGCAACACCAGTGAGGCCGGGGTGGTGGAGGAAGTCGTGCGCGCCACTGAGGCCTCCGAGGAGACTTGGCGCTGGGGCGAACGAATCCGCCGCGCCCTGCACGCCCACATCAAGAACATGTCCGGCCGCGACGAACTCCTCCTGTTCAACCGGGTGGACCTGGTGCGCGGTGCGCCGGACTCCGAGGAAGAGTTCTACGTCATGGAAGTCTCGCTCATCGACGGCCAGCTCTACCTGTCCCAGGACGAGGACCACCTCACCCGCTTCGCCGACGCCATCCAAATGCGCGCCTTCTGGTGATGTGCTTCACCGCCGCCGTTTAGGCGGGGTGGGGCCTGGCTTGATATAGTTTCAATTCGTTGCCGCGGCGAAAGCCAACGCGCATGGTGGCTGTAGCTCAGTGGTAGAGCACCTGGTTGTGGTCCAGGGGGTCGCGGGTTCAATCCCCGTCAGCCACCCCACACAAAACCCCGGAATCTCAACGAAAACCGAGAAACCGGGGTTCTTTCTTTCCCCGCCGTGGAATAGGCGTGGAATAAGAAAACACGTGTGCCGCCTTTAGTGATGCCCTCGTGGTCGCCCTTGACGCCGCCGGTAGAGCCTAGGCGCCCTACATTCCAAGCCGGGGCGGCATCGACGAACTCACCGACGACGACAGCGGCGGATTAAAGAAAACTGGACGTTTTCGGGGCGATCTCCTCATA
>NZ_KV793254.1:6521-30065 GCF_001808405.1 Trueperella sp. HMSC08B05
ATCTCCTCATATAAGAAGATCGGCCCGAAAACGTCCAAAATATTCTAATCCGGGGCCGGAGTGGCTACTTATCGGCGGCCCGGTCCCGAGTCAGGTCCGCCAGGATTTCCTTGGCGGCGGCCCGGGACTCCTCGGTGCTCGGCCCTTCGCCGGCGGGCATGAGGATGGCCCGGTAGTAGCGCAGTTCGTCGATGGAGTCGTAGATGTCGCCGAGCGCGGTGTGGTTGCCGGTCTTCTCGGGGGAGGCGAAGTACACGCGCGGGAACCAGCGCTTGGCGAGCTCCTTGATGGAGGACACGTCGATCACCCGGTAGTGCAGGTGGTCGACCAGCAGGGGCATGTCGCGGGCGAGGAAGGTGCGGTCGGTGCCAACCGAGTTCCCGCCGAGCGGGGCCTTGCGCCCTTCGGGTACGAAGCGCTTGACGTAGGCCAACACCTGCTCTTCGGCGTCGGCCATATTGAGCCCGCCGTCCCACTCGTCGATGAGGCCGGTGACAGTGTGCATGTTGCGGACGAAGGGATCCATTTGGGCTACGGCCTGCTCGGAGGGTTTCATCACCAGGCGAAGGCCGGCGTCGAGCGGGTTGAGCTGGGCGTCCGTGACAACCACGGCGATTTCTACCAGCGAGTCGACCTCGAGATCGAGGCCCGTCATTTCACAGTCAATCCAGACAATTGGCGTGTCGTTATTCATGCTCACGCACCCATTCTAGCAAGCGCCCCCAGCAGGACTCGAACCTGCGACACATGGCTTAGAAGGCCACTGCTCTATCCGCTGAGCTATGGAGGCAATCAGTTTATGATACCGCCGGCGCCGGCGAGCGGGTCAAATGGCGGGGAGCCCAATCGATATTTAGGTCCTTTTGGGACACAATAGAGGTGTGAGTACTCCAGCATTTTCCCGTGCCAGTTTGGCTGGCCTCGTCACGCGCACGATCGACGAGCTTCGCAAGGTCGAGCTGCCGTTGGAGATGCCGGGGGCGCGGGAGTTGATGGAGTCGCGTCAGCAGTTGCTGACCCAGCTGGAGAGCCGGATCTTGCCGCATCTGCATTCGGATGAGCTCCCGGCGGTGATCGTGTTTGGCGGTTCGTCGGGGGCGGGTAAGTCCACACTGGTCAATTCGTTGATCGGCCGGGAGGTGTCGCCAGCTTCGGTGCTGCGCCCCACGACGCGCACGCCCGTCATGATTATGCACCCCAGCGATTTTCCGAAGATGGAGAGCCACGCGCTTGCCAAGATGGGCAAGTATGAGCCGGTGGACTCGGGCATTGAGGGCATCGTGATTGTGGACGCGCCGGACCTCGATTCGGTGGACGACGCCAACCGCGCCCTATCTTCGCGCCTCATCGACGCGGCAGACCTGTGGGTATTCGTCACCACAGCCTCCCGTTACGGCGACGCCGTGGCATGGGACACGCTCCAGGTAGCTAATGCGCGCGGGGTGACGTGTGCGGTGGTGCTGGACCGGGTGCCGGCGTCGGCGCTGTCGGTGGTGCGGCGCGACCTGGCCGAGCGCATGGGCCGGATGGGCTTGGCAGAGAGCCCGCTGTTTATTGTTCCCGACGCCGGGGCGCACGAAGGCCTGCTGCCCGAGGAGTACGTGGCGGATTTGCGTCAGTGGCTGGAGGTGGTGGCTCGTACGAAGGCAGCCGATTCGTTGGTGGCTCGAACCACGGCCGCGACCCTGCCGCAGTTGCGCCGCGATCTGCTCGTGTTGGCCGACGCGGTGGAGGCCCAGGAGCACGCGCTGACTGACCTCAAAGATAAGGCGGTTGAGGGCGCCCACGCCCCGCTGGAGAAGCTGGCCACGAACATCGAGCATGGCCGGTTTGGGCAGGGAGCGCCGACCACGTCATGGCTGTCGCTGGCGTCGACGGGCGGGCCGCTGGCGGGCATGGTGGCGGGCCGCAAGCCGAATGTGTTCGGCCGTCGTAGTGGAACGCGCGACCGGGCGATGACCACGGTTTTTGACGCGGTGGCCACCTCGGTGGGCGTGGCGCTCACGCAAGGTTTGACGGCCGCGCGGGCGAACGTGGATCAGGCGTGGGCGTTCGACGTCGTCAACACCTCCGACCTGCGTCAGCGCGCGAACGAGCGGCTGGACCTGGATGCGATCGCGCAGCGCGCGGTGGACGCATGGAAGGCTGACCTGCTGGCCAAGTACGTGCCGGATAACCCGTGGCTGGGCAAGTCGGGGCAGGCGGCGCTGCTGGGTGCGGCGGCCGCCGGCATTTCGGGTGCGCGCAAAGCGGCGGAGAATCTTGGGGCGAAGGCTGAGGTGCGGGAGGCGCGTGAGGACCTGTCGGCCCGGGTGCGGGGCGCGATGGATGAGCTGGTAGCCGCCTATACCGGCGTCGTGAACGAGATAGATGTGGGGGACGCGGCCTCGCTGCGGTTGCGCGCCACCGAGTTTTTACACCGATAGGGGATGTATGGATCGCCAGGCAGATGAAGAGGTCATTGGGCGGCTGAAGGCATTGCAACGCGCGGTGGGTGCGGGCGGGCCCTACTTCGACCAGTTTGTGGCCAGCCGCGCCCAGGACGATCTGCGCCGCGCCCAGGAGCGGATGCGGCTCGGGCTGGACACCACGGTGGCGGTGCTGGTGGGTGGCACGGGTTCGGGCAAGTCGACCATGTTTAACGCGATCACGGAGCTGGATTTCGCGGACTCGGGTGATATTCGTCCGACGACGGAGCGGGCGGCCGCCTGCACGTTCGACGTGGACGCGAGCGAGTTGCTCGACTACCTTCAGGTGGATCCGGACCGCCGGATTGAGCATTCGTCGATCTTGACGGTGGGCAATGACCGGCTGAACGGGCTGGTGCTGCTCGATTTGCCGGACCATGATTCGGTGGCGCTCGCGCACTCGGCGCAGGTGGATCGCCTGCTGCCGATGGCGGACCTGCTGATCTGGATTGTGGATCCGCAAAAGTACGCGGACGAGGTGCTGCACAAGGGCTTCTTCGAGACGTTGGGTGGACGGCAGGAGGCGATGGTCGTGGTGATGAACCAGATCGACCGCGTGCCGGCTGACCAGCGCGCTACCCTGCTCGGCGACCTGCGTTCCCTGCTCGACCGTGACGGCCTGACCGAGGTGCCGATCCTTGGGGCGTCGGCGCTGACGGGGGAGGGCGTGGACGCGGTGCGTGACCTGCTGGCCCGGGCCGTGGCTGGCCAGTCCTTCAACGCGCGCACGGCCGCCGCTGAGCTCGACGCAATCGCGGGCCGCCTGCGGGCCAACGTGGGCCGGGAGGAGCCGGACGTGGACGGGCAGGCCGTGGCCGATATCAATGACAGGATCGTGCGTTCTTCGGGCATCCCGTCGGTGGTGGAGTCGATCCGGGTGTCGGGCCAGTCTTACCAGGCGTCCGCGCTGGTGGTGCCTGAGCAGCCGGCGAATACGATGGTGCACGCAATACGCGACGCGTGGGTGGCGCACGTGCGTACCGGCCTGCCACCCGTGTGGCAGGAGGCCGTGACGAGCGCGGTGTCGCCCGCTGATCGCTTCCGCCGCGCGCTGGGTGCGGCTATTCGCACGACGCCGTTGCCGGACATCTCCCGCACCCCGGCTTTCGCTGGGCTCGTTGGGGGAGTGGCTCTCGCGGTGGGGGCCGTGGTGTTTGCGGTGCTTGGCGCGATGGGCACTGGGGTGACGATCGGCGTCGTGGCGGGCGGTGTGGTGCTGGGCTTGCTGGTGGCGTGGCTGGGCAAGAGCGCGGTGGTGCGGAGCGCGGCGCGCGCGGCCGCGGCCTACGAGCGCAACGTGCGTGAGGCCGTGGGCGAGGCAACCGAGGAGCATTTGGTTGCCGGCCCGCGCGAGATCCTCTCCCAGCACCGGCAAACGCGCGAGGCACTTGACTCCGAGGTGTTCGCGGGCACGGCGTAAAAGCGCGGGATTACGCGAAAAAAGTTCTCCACAGGTGGCGTTCGTGGCTGCGTGACCCCATTTTCGGGGTAGTCCGAAAACGCGGCGTCGCGGAAATTGGCAAAGTCGGAAGTGCCACTTTCCAGCAATGAAGGAGAACTGATGAACGACACCATTGTCACCATCCGCGGATGGGTGGGAGGCGTGCCACGCCACTATAACCCAGAAGGAAACGAGGCTATGCCCGTGACCTTCCTCAACGTGGGCGTGACCCCACGCTACTATTCTCGCGTCCACAGCGAATACAAGGAGGGTGTGACCACCTGGTATTCCGTGCGGTGCTATGGGCGCCTGGCGAAGAACGCCGCCGGCTGCCTGAGCAAGGGAACGCCGGTGCTCGTGCGCGGCAGGCTGAGCCAGCGCGAATGGGTTGACGCCAGCGGGGTGGTCCACTCATCGTTCGACGTGAATGCCGACTCGATCGGGGTGGAGATCTCCACCGGTGTTGCTAACTACGTCAAGGTGCTGAAGAACCCGCCGGGCGACATGCGAGACGATCGATGGCGGACCGAGCCGGAGGGCGAGGGTGCCGAGGGCGAGGCGGGCGCCGATGGCGAAATGGGCGGCAGTGAGCCGGGCGCTGACGTCGTCGACATCGCCGGGCTCGACCAAGACGCGTTCGAGGCGGACGATGTCGACGCAGACGACGCCGCCCTCGAGGCCGAGCTGGAGGAGGACGAGCTGGTGTAGACGCGGCGGGCTCGCGCCGGGTGATCAAAAGCCCAGGCGCGGGCTTTTGCCGCCCGGGGAGGATAAATTAGGCTTGAGCTAGTATCCAAGACGACTATGGGAGTACTGTGGCTGAGTTTATTTATCAGATGATCAAGGCCCGCAAGACGGTGGGCGACAAGGTCATCCTGGACGACGTGACGATGGCGTTCTACCCCGGTGCGAAGATCGGCATGGTGGGCCCCAACGGTGCAGGTAAGTCCACGATTTTGAAGATCATGGCCGGACTCGACCAGCCTTCCAACGGTGAGGCCCGGCTCTCGCCCGGCTACACGGTGGGAATCCTCCTGCAGGAGCCGCCGCTGACCGAGGATAAGACGGTGCTCGAGAACGTCCAGGAGGGCGTGGCTGACATCCTGGCCAAGGTCGAACGCTTCAATGCGATCGGCATGGAGATGGCCGAGCCGGACGCGGACTTTGACGCGCTCATGGATGAGATGGGCAAGCTCCAGCAGGAGATCGACGCGGCGAACGGCTGGGATATTGACGCCCAGTTGCAGCAGTCGATGGACGCGCTACGCTGCCCGCCGCCGGACACGCCGGTCAACGTGCTCTCGGGTGGCGAGCGCCGCCGCGTGGCGCTGTGCAAGCTCCTGCTCGAGGCGCCGGACCTGCTGCTGCTCGACGAGCCGACCAACCACCTGGACGCCGAGTCGGTGCTCTGGCTCGAACAGCACCTGGTGAAGTACCCCGGTGCGGTCATCGCCATTACACACGACCGCTACTTCCTGGACAACATGGCCGAGTGGATCGCGGAGGTGGACCGCGGCAAGCTCTACCCGTACGAGGGCAACTACTCTACCTACCTGGAAACGAAGGCCCAGCGCATCAAAGTCCAGGGCCAGAAGGATGCCAAGCTTCAAAAGCGCCTGAAGGAGGAACTGGAGTGGGTGCGCTCCTCGGCGAAGGGCCGCCAGGCGAAGTCGAAGGCGCGTCTGCAGCGCTACGAGGAGATGGCTGCCGAGGCCGAGCGCACGCGCAAACTCGACTTCGAGGAGATCCAGATCCCGCCGGGGCCGCGCCTGGGCAACCTAGTGATCGACGCGAAGAAGCTGAAGAAGGGCTTCGGGGAGCGCGTGCTCATCCAGGACCTGTCCTTCAACCTGCCGCGTAACGGGATCGTGGGCATCATTGGCCCGAACGGCGTGGGTAAGACCACCCTGTTCAAGACCATCGTGGGCCTCGAGCCACTGGACGAGGGAGAGCTGCGCATCGGCGAAACGGTCAAGCTGTCGTACGTCGATCAGACGCGCGCCGGCATTGACCCGGACAAGACGCTGTGGGAGGTCGTCTCTGACGGGCTGGACTACATCCAGGTGGGCAACGTGGAGATGCCCTCGCGCGCCTACGTCTCGGCGTTCGGTTTCAAGGGTGCCGACCAGCAGAAGAAGGCCGGCATCCTCTCCGGTGGCGAGCGCAACCGCCTCAACCTGGCCCTCACCCTCAAGCAGGGCGGCAACGTGATCCTGCTCGACGAGCCGACCAACGACCTCGACGTCGAAACTCTTGGCTCGCTCGAAAACGCGCTACTCGACTTCCCGGGCTGTGCCGTGGTCATCACCCACGACCGCTGGTTCCTCGACCGCGTGGCCACCCACATCCTGGCCTGGGAGGGCACGGAGGAGGAGCCCTACAACTGGTACTGGTTCGAGGGCAACTTCGAATCCTATGAGAAGAACAAGGTCGAGCGCCTGGGGATCGACGCCTCGCGCCCCGCGTCCTCGACCTACCGCAAGTTCAAGCGCGACTAGCCTTTGCTCCTGCGGTTTTCCGCAGGGTGCGCCTACGACGCCGTCAGCACCGGTTTCGACGTGAGCCGGGCTGACGGCGTCGTTGGCTATGCGCCACGAACGCGGCGGGAGCACATAGCGTCAGAAGCGCGCACGCTAGGAGCGCGGCCCTACGCGGCTGCGCTGCGGGAGCGGACCATACCCTCCTGGGACATCGTGGCCACGTGCTTGCCGTCTTGGAAGAAGCGCGCGAGGCTCAGGCCGCGCCCGCCCTGGGCGGAGGGCGAGGTGAGTTCGGCGAGGATCCAGTTCGACATGTTGACGTCGCGGTGCCACCAGATCGAGTGGTCGAGCGTGGCGAGCGACAGGTTGGGGCTCATCCAGAACAGGCCATGGCGGCGCAGGACGGGTTCGAGCATGAACTGGTCGGTGGAGTAGGCCAGCAGGGCCCGGTGCATGAACTGGGATGCCTCGGGCATCGGGTTGCGCAGGCGGAACCAGATGAGGGTGCGGTCGGTGCGCGCGCTCGCGGGCTTGACCCAGATCGGGCCGTCGACATGGCGGAGGTCGGTGGCGTTGGTGGAGTTCATGATCCGGCCCACGGGGTTGTCCATGTTGGCGAAGTAGTCGGCGGAGGAGGGTAGGGATTCGGGGGCGGGCGCGTCGGGCATGGGCGTTTCGTGTTCCATGCCGTCCTGGACCTCTTGGAACGACGCGCGGGCCGTGAGGATCGTCTTGCCGTTTTGGGAGGCGTGGACGCGGCGCGTGGAAAATGAGCGGCCGTCGAGGACCTCTTCCACGTCGAGCTGGGTGGGAACATCGAGCTTTCCGGGGCGGAGGAAGGCCGCGGTGATGGAATGGATTTGGCGGCCGAGGTACTCGTCGGCCACGGTGGCATGCGCGGCCACAACTGCCTGGGCGAAGACCTGCCCGCCGTACACGCGCCCGGAGACCTGGTTGAGGTTCGTCCCCTCGTAGGAGCCGGGTTCGCGTTCTTTCATCTTCAGCGTGCGAAGCACGGAGGACAGCGGCTCGTCGTTGGTCTCAGGCACGGGCAGATATGGCATTTTTCCTCGCTTTCGCAGTGGCGGACGCGGTCATGTACCCATCCTACTCTTCGGTAACTTTGCAAACTACTTTTACGCTTTCGTCAAAGAATTGTGATCTGGCTAAACTTGGGCCTAGCACAAAGAAGGAGATGCAATGTCGCATGAGGTAAACCGAGACCTGCTGAAGGCCCTGGCTGAGGGCTACGGGGTGGCGCTCGATTTTTGGGATTTCGATGGTAACTTCCGGGAAGTGTCTACCTCGACCTTGATCTCTGTCCTCGCCGCGATGGGCGTGGATGCCTCGAGCGACGAGTCGATCCGCGCTGAGCTCAAGGCACGCGACGAGCGGCCGTGGCGGCGGGTTCTGCCGCACTGCACGATCGCGCGCGATGACCGGGAAACCACCTTCCAGGTCCACGTGCCCCACGGGTGCTCGGTGCAGGTGGAGATCATTGTGGAGGGCGGCGGCACGATCGGTGCCCGCCAGATCGATGACTGGGAGCTGCCTCGCGACATCGACGGTGTCCTGACCGGCCAGGCCTCCTTCGTGGTGCCCGTGGGTACGCCGCTGGGTTATCACAAGCTACGCGCGCGGGTGATGGACGGTGGGGAAGAGCGCGTGGAGGAGGCGAGCCTCATCGTTACCCCCACCCGTCTCGACGTCGAATCACGGCTTCGCGGGCGCGCCTGGGGCATGATGGCCCAGCTGTACTCCACGCGTTCGCGCCAGTCGTGGGGCATTGGGGACGCGGCGGACTTGGCCGAGATGGGCTCGCTGTTTGGCGAGCTCGGCGCCGACTTCCTGCTGGTCAACCCCCTGCACGCGGCCGAGCCGATCGAGCCGATGTCACCCTCGCCCTACCTGCCGGTGACCAGGCGCTTCTTCAACCCCGTCTACATCCGGCCCGAGGACATCCGCGAGGTCGCCTACCTGTCTGGCCCCGAGCGGTCGCTGGTGACGTGGGCGAGTGAGAACGTGAAGAAGATGTCGCTGGAGAACGAGCTCATCGAGCGCGACGCCGCCTGGAAGGCCAAGCGTGAGGCGCTCGACGTGATCTTCGCAGCCGGGCGCTCCCAGGCCCGCCAGCGCGACTTCGACCGCTTCCGCGAGATGGAGGGCCAAGGCCTGGAGGACTTTGCGCTGTGGTGTGCACTGGTGGAGAAGTACGGGGATGAGTTCCCCGACCAGCTGCGCGACATCAACTCCCCGCACGTGGCGCGCGAGCGCCGCGAGCTTGCGGACCGCGTGGACTTTTGGGCGTGGCTGCAGTGGGTGATGGACGAGCAGCTGAGCCGAGCGCAAAACGAATCGCGAGCGGCCGGCATGCGGATCGGCGTCTCGCATGACTTGGCCGTGGGCGTTCACCCCAAGGGCGCCGACGTGTGGATGCTCCCGGACGCCTTCGCCAGGGGGATCGGGGTTGGTGCCCCGCCGGACATGTACAACCAGCAGGGCCAGAACTGGTCCCAGCCACCGTGGCGCCCCGACTCGCTCGAGGAGATGAGCTACGCCCCGCTGCGCGACATGGCCCGCACGGTCATGCGCCACGCCGGGCTGCTGCGCGTGGATCACATCATGGGCCTGTTCCGGTTGTGGTGGATCCCCGAGGGCTCGGCGCCCACCGAGGGCACGTACGTGCGCTTCAATCATGAGGCGATGGTGGGCGTGCTGCTGCTCGAGGCGCACCGTGCCGGTGTGGTCGTGGTGGGCGAGGACCTTGGCACCGTGGAGCCGTGGGTGCGCGAGTACCTGCGCGAGCGCGGGATCTTCGGCACGTCCGTGTTTTGGTTTGAAAAGGACGAGGGCGGCTGGCCGATCCACCCGCAGGACTTCCGCTCGGACGCGATGGTGTCGGTGGACACGCACGACCTGCCACCGGCCGCCAGCTACCTGGCCGGCGAGCACGTGGACCTGCGCGAGAGCCTCGGCCTGCTCGTCAAGCCTGTGGAGGAGATGCGCGCCGAGGCGCGCGAGGAGCGAGATCGGGTCATGGCCCGCCTGCGCGAACACGGCCTGATCGGGGAGGACCCCTCGGAGCGCGAGGTGGTGGAGGCCCTGCACGCGTACATCGTGCGCACGCCCGCCCCGATCCTGCAGGTGTCGCTGGTCAATGCCGTGGGCGAGCGCCGGGCCCAGAACCAGCCGGGCACCGACCAGGAGTATCCCAACTGGCGCCTGCCGCTTGCGGACGGAACCGAGCAGGTGGTGCTCGTGGAGGAGCTGGCCACGAACCCGCGCCTGCAGTCGCTCGTCGCCAGGCTCAACCAGGAACTGGAGAGCACTCGCTAGTGGACCTAGATGAGCTCCTCGCCGCGGTGGGCGGGGCTGAGAACGTACGCAAGGTGGATATGGCCCTGGCCCGCATCCGCGTGGGCGTAGTGGACAAGGACCTGGTGGACAAGCCACGCCTGGAGCGGATGGGCGCGATCGGCGTGGTGGTCCAACGGCGAGCCGTGCAGCTCATCTTCGGCCCGGAGGCCGAGCAGATCGGCATGGACCTGGCCCGGCGCCTCTTCGGCGAGCCCGAGGAGTAGCGGCCCGGCCGGGGTCAGAGGCGGTGGTCGTACATGCCGATCGCCTGCATGAGGGCGAACATGGTCACGGGGCCGACGAACGTGAAGCCCAGCCGCTTGAGTTCCTTGGCGAGCTCGGCTGACTTCGGCGATCGGCCCGCATCCGGCCCCTCCCCATACGGGTCGTCTGGCGCGAAAGACCACACGAGCTCGGCGAGCGACTGGCCTGCCTCCTCCAACGCCACGGTGGCCTTCGCGTTCGTGATCGCTGCCCGGATCTTGCGCTCGTTGCGGATGATGGCCGGGTCGGCGAGGAGGCGCTCGACGTCGTCCTCGGTGAAAGCGGCCACGACGCCGGGGTCGAAGCCGGCAAAGGCCTGTCGGAAGGCCGGGCGCTTGCGCAATACGGTCTCCCACGAGAGTCCCGACTGGAAGCCCTCGAGCACGATGCGCTCGAATATCTCGGCAGAGTCGGTGACGGGAAAGCCCCACTCCTGGTCGTAGTAGTCGCGCAGGAGGTCGGATGTGTTAGCCCATGAGGGTCGTATCTGGTTCATGGTGACATCCTACGAAAACCCGCAAGCCTAACCCGCCGATAATGCGTGGATTGTGGATGCGGGCCCCGCATCCACAATCCACGGACAACTTCCTGGCGTGAGGGTAGCAAAAACGCGCGGGTGTGAATCGCCGCACCCGCGCGCTTCGGTACCGTGCCACCAGCTTCGGTGCTCAAGTCGTGCGCCGGCTGGGCCCGTGTCAGCTAGGCCGAACGCGCGGCGTCGCAGGCCTGGGCCGCCGCGGCCCGCTGGGCGTTGCTCAGCCGCTCTAAGACCATGCGGCGCAGCGCCGGGGCCGCCTCCGCGTTCTCGTCCAGCCACTGCTGGGTGCGCGCCACGAGGTCCACCCCGAGGTCCAGCCCGTTGAGCGGGGCGGGGTAGACGAGGTTGACGAAGTTCTGCGAGAACTCAAGCGTCCGGTTCTCCCACTGGTTGAGGATCTCACCGAAGAAGCGCTCCACGTACGGCACGAGCAGCTCCGGATTGCCCTCGGTGAAGCCCCATCCCAGCGCGCGCTGCACGGAGTTCGAGGTCTTGCCGCCCACGATGTCCTCCCATGCGCGCTCCTTGGCGCCCGCGTCCGAGATCGACGCCCGGGCACGGGCCGCCCCCGCCGCTCCCGACGCCGTGTTGTCACGCTCGGCCAGCTCGGCGGCGATGGTTGCCTCATCCACGCGCCCAGCCGCGGCCAGGCGGCGCAAAATGTCCCAGCGGAAGTTGGCATCCACGGCCAGCCCGGCCGGGACGTTGTCGTCAGACAGCCACCCGGCCACGAGGTCGAGCTGGCTGTCCCCGCTCATAGTGACGGCGGCCATCGCGATCTGAAGCTGGCGATCGGAGGCAGGCTCGGTGGTGGCGAGGATCTCGAATAGGCGCGCGGCCACCTTTTCCTTGAGCTCCGGTCGGTTCGCCGGCGCGGAGTATAGCTCAGTGGCGGTCTGCAGCTGGGAGAGCAGGTAGCGCAGCACCGTGCCGTGGTCCTCGGTCTCGAGAGCACGCAGGGCGAGCTCCACGTAGTCGGTGGCGGGCAGCTCGGCGTCGCGGCACATGTCCCACATGGAAGCGAGCACGAGCGTGCGCGGGAGGCGATCGGTGAAGGCGTTGATGTGATCGCGCGCCGTGGCGGCCGACCGTTCGTCGAGGCGCACCTTGGCGTAGGCGAGGTCGCCGTCGTTGATAAGGAAGAGGTCGGGGCGGCGGGTGCCCGCCAGCTCGGCCACCTCGGTCAGCTCCCCGTCGATGTCGAGCTCAACGTTCACCACGCGCTCGAGCTTACCGCCCTCCAGGGCATACCCGCCGACCCCGATGCGGTGCGGGCGCAGCGAGGCGTGCTCGTCGCATGTCTGGCGGATAGCGAACCGCGTGATCGTCTCCCCGTCGGCCTCGATCACCGGGGTGAGCGTGTTGATACCGGCCTCCTCGAGCCACAGCTTCGACCAGGCCTTGAGGTCGCGCCCGGAGGCGGCCTCGAGTTCCACCAACAGATCCTCCAACGTGGCGTTGCCCCACGCCTTCTTCTTCAGGTAGCGTGAGACGCCGGTCATGAACTCGTTGTAGCCCACGTAGGCCACGAGCTGCTGGAACACGGAGGCGCCCTTGCCGTACGTGATGCCGTCAAAGTTGACCATTACGTCCTCCAGGTCGCGGATCTCGGCCGCGATCGGATGCGTGGAGGGCAGCTGGTCCTGGGCCTGCGCCCACACCTTCTCCGAGGCGTTAAACGTTACCCATGCGTCCGTCCAGCGCGTGTTCTTTGCGGTGGCCACGTGGCTCATGAACTCGGCGAACGATTCGTTCAGCCACAGGTCATTCCACCACTTCATCGTCACCAGGTCGCCGAACCACATGTGGGCCAGCTCGTGGATAATCGTGATCGCCCGACGCTCCACCAGGGCGGCGGTGGGGCGGGAGCGGAAGACGTAGTCATCGAGGATGGTCACGCAGCCCGGGTGCTCCATGGCGCCCGCGTTGAACTCGGGCACGAAAATCTGGTCGTACTTGCGGAACGGGTAGGGCACGTCGAACTCGTTTTCGAACACCTCCATGCCCTGGATCGTGATGTCAATGCACTCCTGGGCGTCCAAGTACTCGCCGAGCGAGGCACGGGCGTAGACGCCCATGGGGATGACGCGCCCGTCGGTGGACGTGTAACTGCCCGTGCCACCTACGTACGGGCCGGCCACGATCGCGGTGAGGTAGGTGGAGATGCGCTCGGTGGGGGTGAACTCCCAGCGCGCCACGCCGCCTCCGAGCGGGGTGGGCTCCGGTGTCGGAGATACCGAGAAGATTTTCCAGCTTTCCGGCGCGTCCACCACGAACGTGAACTGGGCCTTGAGGTCGGGCTGCTCGAAGTTGGCATACATGCGCCGCGCGTCGGGCACCTCAAACTGCGAGTACAGGTAGACCTGGCCGTCGGCCGGGTCGACGGCGCGGTGCAGGCCCTCGCCCGTGTGCGAGAAGGGGCAAATCGCTTCCACGTACAGCTCGTTGTCCGTCGCCAGGTTCGGCAACGGGATGCGCGAATCGGCGTACGAATCGACGGGCAGTTCCTCGCCGTTGAGGCGGATCGCCAGGACCTCGTCCGCGATGAGGTCGATGAACGACGACGCGCCCGGGGTTGCCGCGAAACGCACGGTGGTGGCCGAGCGGAACGTCTCCTCTCCGGTGAGGTCGAGTTCGACCCGGTAGGTCTCGGTCTGGATGAGGTCCGCGCGCTCGCTCGCTTCGGCGCGGGTCAAGTTGGTGCCGGGCATGGTGTCCTTTCTCTTGCCGGTCCTGGCCTGATATCCAAGGATACTCAGGCGGGCCGCCGCGGCCCAACGCGTCAATTCGCCGCTGGCGTAGCTGTGGAAAGCGTGGGCGCAGAGGGGAAGAATGGGGCCATGAGCGACAACGTAGATTTCTGGTTTGACCCGTCCTGCCCGTGGACTTGGATCACCTCCCGGTGGCTCGTGGAGGTTTCCGAGCTTCGCGACCTCAACATCACCTGGCACTCCTTCTCCCTGTGGGAGCTCAACCGCGGCCGCGAGCTCGACCCCGGCTACCGCGCACACATCGACGAGCTGCGCGGCTTCGGCCGCGTCACGATGGGCGTGGAGATCGAGGCGCCCGAGCGGCTCGCGCAGTTTTACACCGTGCTGGGCGCGGCCATCCACAATGAGGGTGCCGACAAGAACGACGCCGCCCTTGCCGCCGCGCTCGCCGCCTCCGGCCTCGATGCCTCCATTCTCGAGCGGGCCAACGCCGGGGAATACGACGAGGCGCTCGCCGCCTCCACCCGCGCGGCCCTGGAGAAGGTGGGCGACGACGTCGGCGTACCCATCATCGCGGTTGGCGACACGGCCTTCTTCGGGCCAGTCATGTCGCCCGCCCCACACGGGGAGGAAGCCGCCCGCGCCTGGGACGGCACCCTGGCGCTCGCTAAAACCCCGGGCTTCTTCGAGCTCAAGCGCTCGCGGGATGTGGGGCCGATCTTCGACTAGCCCCGCGCCCGAAGGCGTGTTGGACGCAAGTGAATATGAAGGAGGGGGTTGGCCCGCGGGCCAACCCCCTCCGCTATCGGCGGCGTACGAATCTGCCTTTCGCCCGCCGGCCAAGCGCTACCAGATCCGCACCCGTTCCTCGGGAGCCAGGTACAGCTCATCGCCCTCGACCACGCCGAACTCCTCGGCGAACGCGTCCACGTTCTTCACCACGCCGTTGCAACGGAACTCGGAAGGGGAGTGCGGGTCAATCGCCAGGTAGTTGATGGCGATCTCGTCCCGGCGCTTGTTCTTCCAGATCCGCGCCCAGTTGAGGAACACGCGCTGGCGGCCCGTGAAGCCCTCGATCACCGGGGCGTGCGCGGAGGAGGCGTGACCCTCGCGCTTCATCGCGATGTCGTAGGCCTTGAGGGCAATCGACAGGCCACCAAGGTCGCCAATGTTCTCACCCAGCGTGAGTGCGCCGCTCACATGGTGCGGGGTGCCGACCAGCTGGGCGGGCACGTACACGTCGTACTGGCCCACGAGCGACGCCGTCCGTTTCTCGAACTCCGCCCGGTCCTCGTCCGTCCACCAGTTCTGCAGGCGGCCCTCGCCGTCGTACTTCGAACCCTGGTCGTCGAACGCGTGCCCGATCTCGTGGCCAATCACGGCGCCGATTCCGCCGTAGTTGTAGGCCGCGTCCGCCTCGGCATCGAAGAATGGGGGCTGGAGGATGGCCGCGGGGAACACGATCTCGTTCGCCACCGGGTTGTAGTAGGCGTTGACGGTCTGCGGGTTCATGAACCACTCGTCGCGGTCCACCGGCGTGCCGAGCTTGCCCAGCTGCCAGTCCGAATCGAACTTCTCCGCCGCGCGCACGTTCCCCACCAGGGAATCCGTGATCTCGAGCGCGGAGTAGTCGCGCCACTTGTCCGGGTAGCCGATCTTGGTGACGGTGGTGGCGAGCTTGGCCAGCGCCCGCTCGCGCGTCTCCTCCGTCATCCAGTCGAGCGTGGAGATCGAATAGTGGTAGGCGGCCAGCAGATCATCGACCAGCTGCTCCATGAGCGCCTTGTGGTGGGGCGGGAAGTGGCGCTCCACGTACAGCTTGCCCACGGCCTCGCCCAGCGTGCCGTCAATGAGCGCGACTGCGCGCTTCCAGCGGTCCCGCATCTCCTCAGCACCGTGGAGCACCTTGCCGAAGAAGTTGAAGTTCGCCTGCGCGATGTCCTGGCTCAGGTACGGGGCGCGCGCCCGGACGACGTTCCACCGCAGGTACGTCTTCAGCTGCTCCATGTCGGCCGCCGCCCACTCGCGCGCAAAGCCAGCCAGGGCGTCGGGCATCATCACCAGAAGGGTCGGAGCCGCCTCGCGGGTCAGGCCAAGCCCAGAAAACGCCGTCGTCCACCCAAATCCCGGCGCCGCCTCAAGCAACTCATCCCAGGTCAGCACGTTGTTCGTCTTATCCGTGTCACGCGAATCCACCGCGCTCATATGATGGGACGCAAGCCGGGCTTCGACGCCGTAAATCACCTCGGCCGCAGCCTTCGCCTCGGCGTCGTTCGCACCCGTGCCAAGCGCGTAAAGAGTGGGGATGAAGGCCCTAAACTGCTCGCGGAACTGCTCGTACTGCTCCTCGCGGTAGAACGCCTCGTCCGGCAGGCTCAGCCCCGACTGGTAGAGCCAGCAGATGTACTCCGACGGATTGTTGCGGTCCGCCGAGACCTCCAGGCCGAACGGCATCGGCACGCCCACCTGGTACAGGCGCCCAGCCGCGAGCTCCAGCTCCTCCTTGGTAGCAGCCGAGTCGATGAGCGCGAAATCGTCCGCCAGCGGGGACGCGCCCAGGCCGTTGATGCGGCCCTCGTCCATAAACGAGTCGTACAAGACCGCGACCTTGCGCTCCTCATCCCCGGCCTCGCCGGCCTCCGCGTGAGCGACCGCGTCCTGGATGATCTCCCGCACGTTCGCCTCCGCCTCCAGGCGCAGGTCCATGAACCCGCCCGTCTGCGACTGATCCGCCGGGATCTCCGCGCTCGCCAACCACGTACCATTCACAAAACGGAACAGGTCATCCTGCGGGCGAACGGCATGATCCAGGCCGTCGATGATGTTTTTCGTCGTGTTATCCATCCCACCAGTGTATGCGGCGGGCCGGGCCGAAAGCACACCTGCGCAAACTAAAGCCGCCTCACGGCGAAACCGTGCCGGTATACTTGGGACATGCGTATACACATTGCCGCTGATCATGCGGGTTTTGAACTAAGAGAACATCTCATCGAGCACCTGAGTGCCGCGGGGCACGACGTCGTCGACCACGGTTACAAGGAATACGACAAACTGGACGCCTACCCGCCCGTCTGCTTCGCGGCCGGCGAGGCCGTGGTAGCCGAGCCCGGCTCGCTCGGCATCGTCATCGGAGGCTCCGGTAACGGCGAACAGATGGCAGCCAACAAGGTGAGCGGTGTGCGCGCGGCGCTCGTATGGAACGAATCCACCGCCGAACTCGCCCGCGAACATAACAACGCCAACGTCATCTCCCTCGGAGCCCGCCAGCACACGTTGGAAGAGGCCACCCGCTTCGTCGACATCTTCGTTTCCACCGGCTACGACCCGGCCTCGCGCCACCAGTCCCGCATTGAGATGATGAGCGCCTACGAGGCCGGCGAGCGCTAGCGCGCTTCACGACGCCGCCCGGCCGGCTTTCCGCCGGCGCTTCGCGACGCCGCCCGTCTATGCTGAAGGCCCCCGATGTCCGGGGGCCTTCAGCTTGCTCGGGCCACACTCACATGGGATCACAGCCATTTGACCGCGCCCGAGCACGTTAGATGTAGATGGCCGGGTCGATCAGGTGCTCGACGTTGGACTTCTTGCGGGTCTTGGCGGGGATCCCCACCGCGACGTTGCCCGCCGGCACGTCCCGCACCACCACGGCGTTAGCCCCGACAGCGGCGTCGTCGCCAATCTCAATTGGGCCGAGCACCTTCGCGCCCGAACCGATCGTCACCCGGTTGCCCACCGTGGGGTGGCGCTTGCCCGGGCGCATCGACGTGCCGCCGAGCGTGGTGCCGTGGAAAATCACCACGTCCTCGCCCACCTTAGCCGTCTCACCGATGACAACCCCCATGCCGTGGTCGATAAACAGCCGCCGGCCCAGCTTCGCGCCCGGGTGAATCTCAATGCCCGTGATCGCACGCGCCGCCTGCGCGAGCAGGCGGGCCGGGAGCTTGAGGCGGTCGTCCTTGTTCCACATGGCGTGCGCGATGCGGTATGCCCACACTGCATGCACGCCCGGGTAGGTCAGGAAAACCTCGAGCTCGGAGCGGGCCGCCGGGTCGTTATCCACCGCGGCGCGCAGGTCCTCGCGCATCTTCTTCCACAGGCTGGGGTTCGTCATCGTCGTCTCGTCTCAGGTGGCGGGCTGCTAGTCGACCAGGCCCTCGAACAGTGGGGTGGACAGGTAGCGCTCGCCGAAGTCCGGCACAATCGCCACGATCGTCTTACCCGCATTCTCCGGGCGGGCCGCCAGCTCCGCCGCAGCCTTGAGCGCCGCGCCCGAAGAAATACCAACCAGCAGGCCCTCCTCGTGGGCAACCCGGCGCGCCATCGCTACCGCATCCGCGGACGCAACCGGCAGCACCTCGTCGTAAATCTCCGTGTCGAGCACGTCGGGCACGAAATTCGCGCCGATGCCCTGGATGCCGTGCGGGCCGGCCTTGCCCTCGGACAGGAGCGGGGACTCGGCCGGCTCCACCGCCACGATCTTGATGTCCGGGTTTTGCTCGCGCAGGTAGGCGCCCGTGCCCGTCAGTGTGCCGCCCGTGCCGATGCCCGCCACAAAGATGTCAACCTTGCCCTCGGTGGCCTCCCAGATCTCCGGGCCCGTGGTCGCCTTGTGCTTAGCCGGGTTGGCCGGGTTGGCGAACTGCGAGGCCAGGATCGAACCCGGGCGCTGCGCTGCGATCTCCTTCGCGCGATCCACCGCGCCCTGCATGCCCTTCGCCGGCTCGGTCAGCTCCAGCTCCGCACCAAAGCCGCGCAGCAGGGCCCGGCGCTCCTTCGACATCGACGCCGGCATCGTCAGCACCACCTTGTAGCCACGCGCCGCGCCCACCCAGGCCAGCGCAATACCCGTGTTGCCCGACGTCGCCTCCACAATCGTGCCGCCCGGCTTAAGCTGGCCCGACGCCTCCGCCGCGTCAACAATCGCCACGCCAATGCGGTCCTTGACCGAGTTCGCCGGGTTGTAGAACTCGAGCTTGGCCAGGACGCGAGCTTGATCGTCGGAGACGATACGGTTCATACGGACGAGGGGAGTGTTGCCGACCAGTTCAGTTGCGTTGTTGTAAATCATTGTTCTTCCTTCACGAGCGCGCGGCGCTCACACATGTTTTGGTGTTCTGTTAGAAGCTCTTGAGGGGAGCTACCCGAGGTGGCACACATGCCCGAAAAAGAAGGGCACCAAACTACGGCATGCCACCTTACAGACAGTCGCAGCAACACATCGGTGCGGTCATCATCATCAGGACCGTCCTTTCCGAGGTTGCCATGCACACGTCATGTAAGTGAAAGTTCAACGGTTTCAGTTTACTTTTTTCGGGCCGACAGTCAACGTGGGGTTCACCATGTGGGCAACGTCCCAGCCGGCACATCCCTCACGACGACGCCGACCACCTCCACCTGCGCCGCCCCCGCGCTCAGTTCCGCCACGTCCTCGGCGAAACCCTGGCCGGCCGCCACGTCAATGCGCGCGCGGGTGGGGCCGTACTCCGTGCCCACCACGTCGAAGCCGCGCCCGCGCAGGTCCGCCTCCAACTTGCCCGCCGTAGCGTGCATGGCAGTCACCCGCATGAGCGGGCGCGTGATCCGGCGGGTGACCGGCTCGCCCGACAGCACCTCTCGCACCGCATCCGAATACGCCCGCACCAGCCCACCCGTGCCCAGCAGCGTGCCGCCGAAGTAACGCACCACAACCACTGCAACGTCCATCAACTCATTACCCGTGAGAACGTCAAGCATCGGCCGGCCCGCGGTGCCGGACGGTTCGCCGTCGTCGGAAGAATGAAGGATCGGCTGGGCGCTCGGCACCGACACCACGTAAGCCGAGCAATGGTGGCGGGCGTCGGGGAACTCGGCGCGGGCGTCCGCAAGCAGGGCGCGAGCCTCCTCGACCGAGGCGGCTGGGCGGGAGAGCGCGATGAACCGGGAGCGCTTGATCTCAATTTCAGCGCGGCCGGGGCGGGTCAGGCGAAGTTCGGTCATGACGCTATTATTGCAGTGTTTCGTAGCACAGTTGCCCCACCCTATGTAGCTTTCGGCGCCTGGGGTGGGTAATATCGAACGTTGTCTGCTCGGAGGCGCGCCTCCGAATGAAGGGGTGGCCACGCGGCCACATGAGTATTGAAAGGAGCGGAAGGACATGGCAGTTCCCAAGCGAAAGATGTCCCGTAGCAACACCCGCTCTCGCCGCTCCCAGTGGAAGGCTGAGCTGACCGAGCTCCAGCCCGTTCGCGTTGGTGGCGTTGAGAAGCGCATCCCCCGTCGTCTGGCGAAGGCCGCGCAGAAGGGTCTTGTGGACTAAGGCTTAACAAAATGGGGCCCTCCGGGGCCCCATTTTTTGTGCCCGCCGGGGGGCGGTCACATTACTCCCAATGTTCTCAATTGTTACACTCGTCCCAGCTCCGACTGGCAGCTGGGTGAGGTCTCACCTTGTAGCCCGCTCTTGCCGGGACGATTTGGGCCGCGAAGTGTCGGTTGTCATGGATGTCAGCCGACTCGGCGGCAGGGGTGGCGGCCGCTGGCGTGGTAGCAGGCGGAGTTTGTTACGGTCCGGTAGGCTGCTGGTGCCGGTGCGACCGGCACCAGCAGCCAGGGAGGCGAGATGTCCACAGCCCACGTCCCATTCAGCCGAGAGGCGACCATGACGCCCGCGACCGCCCGCGCCTACGGGCAATTCGTAGGAGCCGAGCTCACCCACTTGCCGCCCATGGCCTTCCACAACCTGTGCTTTCCCACCACGGTCCGCACCCTACGTGCGCGGTCTGTGCCGGCGCCGCTACTTGGAATGGTCCATGAGTCGCTGGCGTGGGAGGTCCTCCGCCCGTTGCAGGTGGGGGAGCGGGCGCGAGTCTCGTCGCAGGTAACGGGCATGGAGCTGGTGGAGGCGGGTCTCGCGGTGGAGGTGACGTCCATGGTGGCGATCGGCCCGACTGTTCATTATGTCGAGCGTGCGCGCTACCTTTCGCGCAACCCCAAGAAGAGCGCGGCAGAATCCGTGGGCGGCCAGCTCGCCGATTGGGAAGCCCCCGCCGTGCCCGACCTGCGCGCCGAGCACGGCACCCGCGCCGGCGTGCTGCCGGTGGACGGCCCGACGCTGGCCACCTTCACGCTCCCCGCCCCGACGGGCCGGCGCTGGGCCCGCATCTCCGGCGATGCTAACCCCATCCACCTCTCGCGGGTCACAGCCGCCCCTTTTGACTTCTCGGCCGCGATCGCTCACGGCGCCGCCCTGGAGGCACTCGCTCATGCGGCCCTCGGGCTTGACGGCACGGCGCCCGCTTCTGGCGCGAGCCGCTTCCGCGCGCCCACCACCCTCCCCAATAAGATTGAGCTCGTGGCGGTGGGGGAGTCGTGGGCGCTGGTTGAGCAGCGCACCGGCCGCGACCTCGTCCACCTCGCCGCCCGCCCGGCCGCTCCACCCGAGATCCCACCCAGCCGCGTCTTCCTACCACGCCTTGACTCCAAGGTGAGCACCACCGCGCTCGGCCGGCGTGCCTTCGCCGCCGCGGCGGCCGCTGACCCCGAGGCCGTCGCCGCCATCGACTCGGTCAAGAACTGGCGCAAGGGCTACGCGGCGGCGGTCGTCCGGGTAACTGCCCTCGACAACCCCGCCCTCGGCCCCGACGCCGCCCGCCGTGCCCTCGTCTACCTCGGCTGCGCGGTCAGTACCGTGGGCGGAACCGCGCTCGCGGACCTTGAGCCGACCACCGCCCCGACCACCGAACCCGGTCCAGCCGCTGAACCCGGCCAGTCCACCGCGGCCGACAACCCCGCCCTCACCATCCCACTCCGCGGCGCCCGCCTCACGGGCCCGGCCCTCCGCGCCCAGATCGAGTCCTGGCGTTTGGCCGGCGTGCTGACCGACACCGCGGCGGCTCGCATCCTTGCCGTCGCCGATAACCCCGATTGGCTCGACCTGTCCGACCTCACCTTCGCCGTCCTCGGCGCCGGCGCCGAGCTCGCCCCCACACGCTTCCTCCTCAAGCACGGCGCGAACGTGGCCGGGGTCGTGCGCCCGGGCCCGCGCCGCACCAAGCTCGAAGCCGACGCCCGCGCCCTGCCCGGCGCCCTCACGCTGTCGCCGCCCGAGGCGTCCGACATCGTCGCCGACCCGGCCGCGGTCGCAGGCTGGATGCTGGGCGAGCGCCCGGACGTCGTCGTCGAAACACTGTACGCGCCTGGGGCGGACTTCCTGCTGTTGGCGCTCGCGGCGGACGCGGTGGAGCGCATGATCGCCGAACGTGGCCCGGCGCTGATGGCGTGGTATGGCTCGCCGTCGGACGCGTACGTGCTCGGGGGAGAGGTCTTCAACGGGATCATCGACCTGCAGGGGCCGAACTACATCCTGGCCAAGCGCATCGGCCGCTGGCGCGCCACGGACCTTGCCGCGCGCGGGCATCGCGTGTCCTA
The DNA here is from genome assembly GCF_001808405.1 of Trueperella sp. HMSC08B05. NCBI lineage: Bacteria > Bacillati > Actinomycetota > Actinomycetes > Actinomycetales > Actinomycetaceae > Trueperella > Trueperella sp. HMSC08B05. The sequence continues at coordinate 28,181 of NZ_KV793254.1, forward strand.
CAACGTGGCCCCAATGGCCGAAACCGCCTCGGTGCTGAGCTCGGCCACGCTGCGCGCCGCCTACCGCGGAATGGCGCGTATGGGACTTTCGTCGCTACCAGCGAACACGACGTCGGCGATCATGGGCGCCCTCCTCGTCTGGGATGCCCGAAACACCCCCGTGACCTCGGAAAACTTCCTCACGGAGGCGGCGGCGCCGTCGGGAATCTGGAGCCAGAAACGCCCACCAAACGAGCTGATGAAGCGTGCGGTGCTACGCGGCGCCGGTGCATTTGTGTCCAAAGCGGTAAAATCGGAAGTGCCTCAAGAGTAAGGAGTGACATGTCCAAGACCATTGCTACTGCCGCAGCGCTCATGCTTGCGCTCGTGGGCTGCTCGCAGTCCGACGACACCCCGTATGCAAACACTTCCGAGTCGAGCGCCGAGGCCACGGCCACCGACAACACCACGACCAACGACGCCGAGGCCACCGACGACACCACGACAGACGACGCGACCAATGCCGACGCCAACACGCCAGTCACCACCGAAGCTGAAGGTGACATGATCCGCCACACGCTGGCCAACGGCCGCATCTCCATTGCGGTCCCTGCGGCCTGGGGCGAGCCGGAGGAATCGACCGAGGAAGCGCCCGTGTCGATCTTCAACGAGGACACCACCGCCTTCGCGGCCGTGACGGAGATCGGCCCAGCGGCCCTCGTGCCGGACGAAGAGGCCTACATCGAGGCGCTTGAGAACAACCTCGGCTTGGAAAAGGGTGAGGTGGAGGACAAGGGTGAGGTCCAGCTCAATGGGGGCTCGGCTCACCGCTACGATATGACGGTGTCCGGTTTGGGCGCCCAGATTTACGCGGTCCAGGTGGACGGCGTTGCGTATGAGATCACGCTCATGGGCACCGACGCCGAGGCGGGGAGCCTGAAGGCGATTCTCGACTCGGTCCTCATCAAGTAATCGAATAAGCTGGTAGACAGCCCGCGCCCTTGCGGGCGCTGTCTCACGAAAGGTCCGCCCATGCGCAAGCTTGCCACCACCGCCCTCGTCTTCCTCCTGGCCGGGTGCGGGGCGGGGCAAGCGAGTGAGGCGGCGTCGTCGGCGGGGCCCTCGTCGTCTGTGGATGCAAGCCCGACGACGCCGGGGACCGCGCCCGAACCCACCGAGACAACGGCCGAGCCCTCGGACCTGAGCACGCAGCGGGAGGGGGAGAACATCATCTACCGCTTCGCGGAGGGAAAGTTCTCGCTCGTGGCGCCGACCAATTGGACGCCGGTGGTGGAAAGCTCGCGGGCGTTCCCCGTGGCACTGGCCAGTGAGGATGGTAGCGAGCGGGTGGTCGTGGGCGAGATCGGGCCCGCGGACCTGGCGCCTAGCATGGAGGCCTACGCGGGCCTACTGGCAGAGCGGCTCGGGCTGGACACCGAACAGGTGGTCTACCTAGGGCAGGACTACCTGGGAGTGGAGCTGGTCCCCGCGTTCCAGGTGGTAGGCGAGGGGTACGTTGCCCGCGTGTACCTGGCCACGCTCAACGGCACCCTGTACGAGGTGAGCATTCGCGGCGCCGACGACGCGGCGCTACAGCAGGCGCTGGGTATCGCGGCGTCGGTAGAGATCTCGTAGGCCACTAAAGATTTGCGGGACGTTTTCGGCCTCATCTACACATATACGCAGATGAGGCCGAAAACGTCCCGGATATTTGTGCTGGCGCGGGGCGAATGGGTGGAGGAGTGGGTGGAAATTGGGCGCAGTCGTTTGCTCGCGTTTTTGGCGGGGAGACTTTATATTACGCGACAAATGAATGGCCAATGAATGACCAATGAGGGACAACCGAATGGGCAGCGCCTGGATCGTTCACAACGCCTGGGCTGTGTCAAATTTTGTGGACGGGTAA
>NZ_KV793255.1:0-840 GCF_001808405.1 Trueperella sp. HMSC08B05
TGGGCTACTCCCAAAGACTTGCCTGCCAGATTGTTGGGCTCTCTCGCAGTGCTTACCGGCGCGCTAGGACCCGCGAGAACAAGCCGGATAAGTACGCGGACCTACGGGCGTGGATGCACGACTTCGTTAAGGATCATCGCCGGTGGGGACACCGGCGCGCCTGGAGAAACGCCCTCGCCGAAGGGTACGGGATATGCCGCGAGACTTTCCGCAGGATCTGGCGTGAAGAGGGCTTGCGTGTCTTGCCTAGGAAGAAGCGCAAGCGTCTAGCTGCCGATACCCATCGTGATGTTCCTGCCGGCCAGTACCCGAACGACGTGTGGGCGTTGCACTTCCAGTTCGATTCAACCTGGCACGGCAAGACAATCAAAATCTGTAACATTATCGATGAATACACCCGCGAACACCTCGCCTTCACGGTCGACAAGAACATTAACGCGGTCTCGGTGACCGAACTCCTTGACGTGGCTTGTCTGGAGCACGGCGGGCGCCCGCGGGTGATCCGGATGGATAACGGGCCCGAGTTCATCGCTCATGCGCTCCAGGAGTGGGCAGCCGAGGATGAGACGATCCAGGCGTTCATCCCACCAGGCCAGCCCTGGCATAACGGGTTCGTTGAGTCTTTCCATAACCAGATGAGAGACGAACTCTTGGAGGACAACAGTATCGAGAATCTCGAGCATGCCCGCCTACTCGTGGCCCAATGGTCATCACGTTACAATAACTTCCATCCGCATTCCTCACTCGGCTACCTCAGCCCACGGAAATACGCGGAACAATGGAAACAAGAAAACACGGTCAACACTTAAACCGAGTGGGCCTAATTCTTAGGCCACTCCA
>NZ_KV793256.1:0-12304 GCF_001808405.1 Trueperella sp. HMSC08B05
GTCAGGCCCCGGCTCGGGGTCAGGCCCCGGCTCCGGCTCAACAACCTTCGGCGACACCGTGATCGTGAAGGTCTTGGAGGACGTGCGCGGGATGCCCGTGCCGTCGTCGGCCTCCGTGACAGTCACCGTCACCTCGAAGGCCTCTTGCGCGGCATTATCCACCGCCGGCGTGCCCGAAATGACGCCGGTCGCGGCATCGATCTCCAGGCCCGCGGGCAGACCTTCGGCCGTGAACGTGTCGGCCAGCGCCGGGTCATTACCGGTGGTCTTCAGCTGGATCGGCGCGATCTGCGTGCCATCTGTCGCCTTCACGTTGCGCACCTGGTTCAGCTCCAGCTCGAACGGTAGCTTCTTCGTCAGGTACTTCAGGGTGAAGTTCACGTAGCCGATCTTGTTGAACACATCCGGCTCCATGAGCAGGCCGATCGAGCCGTCGGGCTGCACCGCCATCGTGGTGTAGCCTGTTCCGCCCTGGCGCACCTGGCGGGAAATCGGCCAGGTGGTGCCGTCGTCATAGCTCATCTTGACCGTGCCGTTCGTGCGCCCAGACTCCGTGTTCGAGAACAACAGCACCTTCGAGCGCAGCGTGCCGTTCTCGGCCGTCGGGAACGCGCGGATGATCTGGGCGTTGTTCGTGGCGTCCACGAGGTTCTTGTCCACGTGGATGTCCTGCCAGGTCACGCCGCCGTCGTCGGAGGTTGCGACGATACGGTAGCCCGACGCTGTCCCACCCGACACGCGCGAGTTCAGCATGAGCCGGCCGTCGGACAGCTCGACAATCTTGTTCTCGTCGTACTGCCAGCGGCCGTTCGTCGGCGCGCCCTCCGTGGCCGAGGCGAACTCGCCACCGTGCCAGGTCTTGCCGTGGTCGTCCGAGTAGATCGTGATCGCCTGGAACGTTGATCCCTTGACACGGCACGCGGCCTGCTGCAGCAGGCGGCCCTTGTACGGTTCGTGCATCTTCTGGATGCCCGCGCCCGACGTCGCGAAACAGCCGTCCAGCTGCGCCGCGCGCGCCCCGAGCACCTCGTTCGTGATGATGCGCGAGGACCACGTGTAGCCGTTATCGGTGGAAGACGTGAGCGCGAAGTTCATCGTCTTGCGGTAGGTTTCATCCACATTGCCGTTCTCGTCCACGCGGTAGCCCGGGCCGTTCGGCAGACCCGCGTCCAGCGAGCCGACGTGGAAGTTGAAGATCTCGCCCGTCGTGTAGTCAACCACGTACGACGGGTCCGACCAGCCATAACGCTCACCCGCCGGCGCAACCTTGCCCTCGGCGATGACCGTCATCGGGCCCCAGGTCTTGCCGCCGTCGGTGGAGCGGCGCTGCACGATTGAGTTCTCATTCGGCGAATCGCCGCCGTTCCACGCGCCGTTGGTGGGGCGCAGATCGTAGGAAGCGAGAATGTCGCCGTTGGAGGCCACTGCGATCGCGGGGATGCGGATGTTGTAAGCCGACGTGTTCGACTCCAGGATCTGCAGGTCGGTCAGATTCGCCTCCAGTCGCGGATCCGCGTTTGGCGGGGTGAACGCCGTCGCGGCCGGGCGGATGGTGGGGGTCGGCGTCGTCGCGCGCGCGGTCTCGACGCTCGTCCGGTCACCTTGGGTCGCGTTCACGACGACGTCGGCCTGCGCCTCCCCACGCTCCAGGTCATCGTCGGTGACGGCGTACGGCAACTCGCAGCTGTGGCTCTGGCCGGGGGCGATGGTGGCCTGGCAGTCGCCAGCCGAAATCGAGATGTCGGCGTCGGTGGGATTTTCCACGGTCAGCGTGGCGGTCAGCTCGTCGCCCACCTGGTAGTTGCCCTTGCCCGTGCCGGCCGTGAACTCGAAGGAGGTCACCTCCGCAAGCTTCGCCACGACCTCCGTGGGCTCACCCGTAAACGGGGCGAACGGCGTCGTGGCACCCGAGTAGCCCGTGTTCTCGTAGTACTGGAACGTGATCGACGGGGTAAACGAGCCGCGCTCGACGTCCTCGGCCGTCACCGTGTACGTGGGGAACGGACAGGCCTTAGTGGCGCCCGCCTCGAAGGTGTTCCACTTACAGCCCGACCAGTTATCAAGGTTGGAGTCGGTGGCCTCGAAGGAGCGGGTCTTGCCCGTGTCATTCGTGACGTTGATGGTGTAGCGGATCACGTCGCCCACCTGGAACGGGGCGCCATCCGGGTTCGGGTTCGTCACCGCGAACGTGGCCTTCAGCGTGGGGACCTGCGGCTCGGGCTCGGGCTCGAGGCCGTCGATCTCGGCGCGGACCTCGTCCGCCGTGAGTGCGCGGTTATAAATCTTCAGCTCATCCACGACGCCGGTGAAGCCCTCGCCGCCCAGGATATCGAGCGGGGCCGCCACCGGGTTGGTGATTCCCCAGGACTTCAGCTCAAGAAGGCTGCCGTTGACGTAGAGGGCGATGCCCTTCGTGGAGGAATTCGTGGCGGTGATGTGCGTCCACGTGTTGTTGGCGAGGGTGTAATTGTAGGTCAGCACCCCGCCCGCCCCCGGCAGCACGTGGAAGCCGATCTTGTCCTCCCGATTCTCGGCGAGGCGCTGGGAAACCGCGCGGACGCCGTCAGCGGACTGGATGATCGACGCACGACCTGTGGCCGTGGGCGCCTTCACCCAAAAGCCGATTGACCAGTCGTGGGGGAGGTTGAGCTCCGGGTAGGTGATCTTGGCGCCGTCCTTGATTTCTACCGCCTTGCCGACCTTGCCCTCGACGAGCGGCAGGTCGCCCGTGGGGGTGCCATCGCGGCTACCCCACTGATCCTTCGTGGCGGATTCATCGAAGGAATAATAGGAGATGTGAGTATCGGCGGGGGCGCCCGAGTCGGCGACCGCCACCGGTGTTAGTGGGGCGAGGGGCGTCAGAGCGAGCGCCCCGATGGCTGTGGCGGCGAGTGTCCATTTCCTCCGCCAGGCTCCGGCTTTCTTCATTCGATTGTCCTTTCGCGTCATTGCGATGGTGTGGCCGCATCGGTGCGGGCACGACGGAGGTCAGTTGTCTGACAACCGTACCGTCAACCTTAGGTGAGGTCGGCGCCGGGCGCAATGGATTTGACGCGATGGAGTGGTCAAAAAGGCCGGCTTTGAGGCCGGGCTGCCGGGGGCGCCGGCGGAAGTCGTGAATCTGGGGTGGGGCAGGACGGTATGCGAATCGGTAGCCGGTATTTTCACGAGTTGTTTTGGCCGGATCTCCGGTCAGACCTCCGGGGTTCGGTTTTGTGGTGCAGGGTTGGGTCTATGCCGGGTTGGGTCTATGCCGGGCCGGGTCTGCGCGGACTGGGCCTGTGCCAGGCCAGGCAAAGAAAAAGACCCCCGCGGGGGTCTTGGTGGTGGCTCCGACCGGCGTCGATCCGGTGACCTTTCGATTTTCAGTCGAACGCTCTACCAACTGAGCTACAGAGCCTTAAGAAAAAGCCCGGATTGCCGGGCGTTTCCTTGCGACCCTGACGGGACTTGAACCCGCGACCTCCGCCGTGACAGGGCGGCGCGCTAACCAACTGCGCTACAGGGCCAGATGTGGAATTTCTTCCTGCTTCTGGTGAAGCCGTACCCCCAACGGGATTCGAACCCGTGCTACCGGCGTGAAAGGCCAGCGTCCTAGGCCACTAGACGATAGGGGCTCGTTCCGTCTTACCGGGGAACGTCGACAAGCTTATGCGGATTTCGCGATCTTGCCAAATTGGTCGGACGTGTTATGCGCCACTCTACCACAGGTGTGTGCCGCGGCGAGGTTTTTGCGCTGTCAGCCGGGCCCTCGTGGAGGTGAGGCGGACGCGAGGGGAGGGGCGGGGGTACCGGGGCCGGGCGCGCGGGAGGGGCGCCGTGAGTTGTCAGCGAAACGCGGTGAGTGTTTGTCGGAGGGGTGGTTTAGCCTTGAGACATGGATATGTTTGGTGCGCTGCCAGTGTTTGTGGAGGCCAACGGTGAGGATACCGTGGAGGCCGCCGTTGAGGTGACTTTTGACGTGGTCAAGATGATCCTGACGATCGGTGCGGGCATGCTCGTGGGAATTGTCGCGGGGCTGCTGCTGATCGCGGGGTTGCGGATCCTCACGCGACGTAGCGTGCATATGGACAGGGTGTACCGCGCGGTCAGTCGGCGGCTGGAGGTGCTGCTCGCGCTGGTGGGCGCGTGGCTGGGCTTCCATTATCGGCTGACGGTCATGCCGGCAACGCCGCCGGATTGGCTGAATTGGGTGGGGCACGGCTTCGTGTTGGCGATTATTGGCGCGGTGACATGGGTGTTGTCGGGCCTGGTGGATGGGGTCACGCGGGCGATTAATGACCGGATGGCGGAGACCTCGGAGGGGCGCGCGACGCGGGTGAAAACCCAGACCCAGATTCTGCGACGCGTGATCAAGGCCAGTGTGTGGATCCTGGGCGTGGCGGTGGCGCTGCTGACGTTCCCGGGGGCGCGGGCGGCGGGGGCGTCGATTTTCGCGTCGGCGGGAATTATCTCCGTGGTAGCCGGCCTCGCGGCGCAGACCACGCTCGGGAATGTGTTCGCCGGGCTGCAGCTGGCGTTTACCGATTCGATCCGGGTGGATGACGTGGTGCTGTACGAGGGCAACTATACGAAGGTGGAGGAGATCACGCTCACCTACGTGGTGCTGGCGGTGTGGGACGGGCGGCGGATCATTGTGCCGTCCACGATCATGACCACGAAGTCGTTCGAGAACTGGACGCGCCGGGCGCCGGACATGATGGGGGATGTGATCATCACGGTCGATTGGGCCGTGCCGATCGACGCCGCCCGCATGCGTTTCGAGCAGATCTTGCGTAACACCGACCTGTGGGACGGGCGCACGGGCGTGCTGCTGGTGGCTGATGCGGCGTCGATGGATCGGATCAACTTGCGTTGCCTGGTGTCGGCGAAGAACTCGCCCACGCTCACCGACCTGCGCAACCACGTGCGCGAGGAAATGGTGCGCTGGATCCAGGAGGAGGCGCCGCAGTCGATCCCGCACGAACGCTACTACTCGGGTCAGATGGGCGACATGGCTGCGCGGAATGAGGAGACGCTCGCACTGGTGCAGGAACGCGGCGAGGGGCAGCCGCCGGCGTTCGAGCCGGAGGGCGGGAGCGTGGACGACACGCAGGAGACCGAGGTCATCTCGACGAAGGACGTGGCGAAGTTCTTGCGCGTGCCGCTCGCGGAGCGGGAGGCTGAGCTGGCCGCGGGGAAGGGCGCTGGGGGCGGCGCAGACGGTGGTGCCGAGGGCGGGGAGCCCACGGTCGAAACGCCCACCACGGCCGCGAAGTCGGCGATTTTTACCGGGTCGACGGAGGCGGAGGAACGGGCGAAGGAGTTCGCGGGTCCGGGCGAGAAGGTCTACGAAGAGCGTAAACTAAGCGCCGAAACTCAAAAACTCCCTGTCACGGATACGGAAACGAAGGAGAATACATGACCTTCCGAGTGAACAAGACCGACGACGAGTGGCGTGACATCCTCACTCCCATGGAATTCAACGTGCTCCGTCTCGCGGGCACCGAGCGCCCCGGCACGGGCGAGCTCCTCAACGAGGACCGGCCTGGCATGTACCACTGCCGCGCGTGCGATGCCGAACTGTTCCGCTCCACCACGAAGTTCGACTCCCACTGTGGGTGGCCATCGTTCTACGACCCGAATGAGAAGGGCGCGGTGATCTACGTGGAGGACCGCTCGCACGGGATGGTCCGCACAGAGGTCCAGTGCGCCAGCTGCGGATCGCACCTCGGCCACGTGTTCCCCGATGCGCCGCACACCCCCACGGGCCAGCGTTACTGCATGAACTCGGTGGCGCTCCGCTTTGAACCGGACGCCTAACGTGCGAGTCCTCACCTTCAACATCGAATATGCGACGCCCGTGCCGGCCGGCCAGCCCACGGCGTCGGTGGAGGTGGGGAAGCGCGCCGGACGGGAATCGGCGCGAGTGCTGGCCGATGAGGTCGCGCGCATGGGCGCTGACGTGGTGGGCCTGCAGGAGGTCGACCGCGGGAAGTGGCGCTCGGGTGGCGTAGACCAGCTGGCCTTGGTGGCGGAGGCAGCCGGGTTGCGGGCGCTGTTCGCGCCAACACGCCGCCGGTATGGCATGGGACTACTCACGCGGTGGCCATTGGTTCGCGCGCGGGTGCTCCGCCTGCCCGGGCGGTACTCGCCTCTCGTCCGCGGGGAGGATCCGGCCCGGTGGCGGGATATCGGGCGCGGCATGGTGGATCTGGTCGGTGGCCTATCGGCCGCCCGCGCCTCCCGGCGCGGGCGGCAAACCTCCTGGCGTGTGAAATGGCCCGACCGCCGGGCCTGCCTGTATGCGCTCATCGACACCCCGGAGGGTCGGGTGGTGGTGGGCGTAGCCCATTTGTCAACGGTTCGCTCCACCGCCCGCGAGCAACTCCAGGTAGCCCTGCGTGGATTCGACCACTTCGCGCCCGGCATGCCGGCCCTCCTCATCGGCGACCTCAACCTGCGCATCAACCACGTGGAGCAGGAGCTCGCCCGCTTCGCGGCAGCCACGCCCACCGCGCCCGGCCAGCCAGTCTTCGAGATCCTCCACCGCGGCAACGGCACGCCCAGCTGGGCGCCCCGCATCCAGATCGACCACGTGCTCGGCCGCGGACTCCACGCCCATCAAGACCGCACGGTGTGCCTGCCGGTCTCGGACCACGCGGCCGTCGTCGTGGACGTGACAGCCCGGGCGTCGTCGTCAAGGCCCTGCCCCGAAACCGCGGGCGTCCTCGACGTGGACGGCCCCGAAACCCGCCGGCCCACCGAGTAGGCTGGGCGCGTGGGTGACGTTCTCTTAAGCATTTGGACGCTCCTGGTCTACACGGCGATCGGCTTCGCGCTTGTAAAGTTCCGCGTGGTCGGGCCGGGCGCGGACCGGGGGCTATCCAGGATCGTCTTCTTCGTGACCATGCCGCGCGCGCTCACCGTCCCGATCGACGCCCTCGCCGACGCCACCGTGCCCGTCATGATGATCGCGATGGGAGTCTCTCTCGCGTCGGCCCAGCTGCGGCGGGGGAGGGACGCCCTGCCGCTAGCCGCGTCGGTCGGATTCCGCGTGTTGCTTTCGCCCATCGTCACATTTGCCCTGGCCATGGCCCTGGGCCTGGAAGGAAAACAACTGCTGGCAACGATGGTCGTGGCCGTGTTCCCCACCGCCAACAACCTCTTCGCCATCGCCCACCGCTACGAGGTGGGCGTGGGGCTGGTCCGTGACGCCGTCGTTATCAGCGCGCTCGCATCCATGCCTATGCTTGTTGTCGTGGCGGCGATTTTCTATGGCTAGGGCCGACGGCCGGTGGGGCGGCCGAGACAGCAGACACCTCACAGGGAGCCTCAACTTCACCGAGACCTCCATGCGCTCCGCCGCGCCCGGAATCCTCATCGCGGCCGGACTCATCCAGTACTTGGGCGCGTCGATCGCGGTCACCCTGTTCGCGGTGGCGGCCGTGGGCGCCGTGGCCTGGGGGCGCGTTGCCGTAGCCGCGGTTTTTATGATGATCTGGCGACGGCCGAAGGTCGACTTCCGCAGCGAGCTCGGCCGGCGCCGGCTCGGACTTACCGCGATCTACGGCCTGGCGCTCGTGACGATGAACCTGCTGTTCTACCAGTCCATCGCGAGGATCCCGCTGGGGACGGCCGTTGCGCTCGAATACCTGGGGCCCGTGCTCCTCGCGGCCGTGACCGGGCGCGGCTGGCGGATCTGGACCGGGATCGTATTCGCGTTCGGCGGGGTGTTTGCGATCTCGTGGGTCGGGGTGGATTTGGCCGCGCCGGGAGTGCTCGCCGGCGTCGTGCTCGCCATCGCGGCGGGCGGGGCGTGGGCCGTGTATATGTGGGTCGGGTCGAAGGTGGCGCGTGCCGGGCTAGGTGCGGATTCCCTTGCCCTCGGCATGGCGATCGGAGCGCTCGCGTTCGTGTGGCTGGCTATCCCAGGCTTCGCCGTGATCGCGACTAGCCCCAAGCTTCTCGCCCTGATGATTGCCGTGGGCGTGTTCTCGTCGGTGGTGCCCTACGGGTTGGAAGTCTTCGTGCTGTCGAAGATCCCGGCCGGCACGTTCGCACTCCTCGGGGCGCTGTACCCCGCCACGTCGTTGCTGGTCGGCATGATCATCCTGCGCCAGATCCCCACCCTGGGCGAACTCGGGGGACTCGTGTTGATCACCGTGGCCGTCATGCTGGTGACCTGGACGCCGCGACTTCGCCGCGCCGCCCCCGGCCGGGCCGGCAGGTCTGGGCAGGGGCGCAAGCCGGGCGAGTCTCGCAAACCCGGCCAGCACGGCGAGCCCGGCCAGGGCCGCAAACCGCACCGATAGGGTGCCGCGTCGCCTCGGCCGGTGATGCTTGCCTCCGGCCCGTCACCGCTTCGTGGTTGCTTGTTGCCTCCCTTCACCTGGGGTGCGTGGCGCGGTCGGAGATTTGGTCCGAACCGCGAATTCCCACTGCTTGCGATTTTTCCGTGGGCGCCAAGCAGGGTAGACTTTCCGGGTTGGACGCCGCCGACTCAGGCGTACCAACCGCGCACTCGCGCGGGCCTCTAGCTCAATTGGTTAGAGCAGCGGACTTTTAATCCGTTGGTTGTGGGTTCGAGTCCCACGGGGCCTACCATTAAAACCGCATGAACTCAACGAAAACCCAAACGCCACAAACCCCGTTGACACAGCCGTTGACACAGACGCACGTGTGGCACGCTAAACTAGGGGTATGCCAAAACCACACCCCTACAAGAAAAGCGACGGCACTATAACATGGCGCGTCCGCTTCCGACTCGCACCAAACGCCAACCCCGTCAGCGAAACGTTCACCACCTATGAGGCCGCCCACGACTTCGCCCACCTCATCGACACCGTTGGCCCCGTAGAGGCCCGCCGCATCCGCGACGCCACCACTATCCACCCCGGCGGCCTCACACTCGCCACCGCGTTCACCCAATACCTCTCCCACGTCGCCACCTACACCGAACCAGACACACCACACAGGTACCGGATCGTAGCCGAACACTCATGGCTGCCCACACTAGGCCACTACCCCATCAACGCCCTCACACGGGCGCACGTAACCGCGTGGCTCGCCAAACAGCGCGCCACACCCACCTACAAGGGCACCCCGCCCGCCGCGAAAACCCTCAAAAACGCCCACAGCGTCCTATCCTCCACCCTCCAACACCACGTCACCATCGGGAACCTAGAGACCAACGTCGCGAAGGGTGTCAAGCTCCCCAAAGCCACCATCAACACGCGCCCACACGTCTACCTCACACCGGAACGCTTCACCGCCATCTGCGTCCACCTTGACGGGCAAGACCTATTCCTAGCCCGGCTCTTATATGCGACCGGGATGCGTTACAGTGAGGCGACAGCGCTCACGCCTGCGGACTTCACGCTCGACACCACACCGGCAACCGTGCGCGTGTGGCGCGCGTGGAAACAGACACCTGACGGGCCACGGCTAGGCACACCAAAGACACGCAAAAGTGAGCGCACAATTACGCTCCCGGCGACGTTCGCCCGTGAAGCCGCCGCCTACCTCGCCACCCTCCCACGCATGGGGCAAGTGTTCACCGGCACGGGCGGGGGACTCTTACCTAATCGGGCGTGGCGTGACGTTTGGTACGCGGCGTGTGCCCGCGCGGGCGTTGAGCCACGGCCCACGATCCACGACCTGCGCCACTCCCACGCCTCAGAACTCATCCGCGCCGGCGTTCCCCTACCCATCATCCAAGACCGGCTAGGCCATGAAAGCATACAAACAACCGTGGACACGTACGGGCATTTGGCGGCGGACGCGGGCAACCTCGCAGCGACCGCTATCGACAACGCACTCAACAGCCAATAAAAACACGCGAATAGGGGGCGGGCTAGACACCTGTTTTACCTAGCCCGCCCCATGACGAACAGCGCGCGTTACTTCTTCGGTTTCCCCACAAACAACGCCCACAAACCCCACGTGCAGAAAGTCATGACCCACCACATCATGCGCTTAAACGGGGACGCGCCCCGTATTGTCACGTCTGCCATTTTCGTGTTCCTCCAAATCAAAACCCGGCACTTACCTTAGTAAGGCCCATGCTATGAGAAGCGCCCGCCCACCTGCAACGATCAGCGCGCGCAAAAAAAGGGGGTCTAACCCTCAAAGGTTAGACCCCCACCCCTAGAGTTACCTAGTGTCAGCAAGGGAACAGAAAGAGGTGCTATCAGCGTATCTTACCGTTGCGCACTCTCGCAACTGCGCGACGAATAGTAGCCTCATCCACACCTACACCGCGCGAGATCGTAGTAGACCCCGCACCCTGCTCGGCAAGCGCCCACACGGCCATGTCACGCGCATCACGCGCCAACCTCACCCGCGCCGTCAACTCATCCAGCTCAGTTTGTGCCCGTCGTGCTCGCTCCCACGACCCGGCTGTTCCCTTACGCTCCATAACGATCACCCCCGCGCGCGTAGAACTCGCCCACCATGTCCTCCAGGCCACGATCACGCACCGCGCACGCCATTGTCACAAACTCCACGCACGCCGCATCATACCCCCCGGCCACAACCCGCCCGGCCTCATCCTCATCCAACGCCCAATACTCGGCAACACTAGCCCCGGCCAATTCCGGCAGACGGTCGAACAAACACAGCTCTCCCGCCCTCGCCAACTCGGCGCGCTCATCCACGCTCACCCCGATCATGCGACCACCTCCACAGTGACCCGGCTTGTAGGCACATCGTAGGCGTCCGCGAGATAAGCGCGCATCTCGGCGGCGGTCATCGCCCGCGAACGATCTTCCACCCATTCTTCCCAATCGTGGCTCTCCCATTCTTCCAGCGCGTCAGTGTCACCCGCCGCCCTGCAAGCCGCGTCAGCCGCCCGGTACTCATCGTGCTCAAGCCACCACTCATTAAGGTGCCCACGATCAGGCACCACGTGAGAGAACGGCCCCCCGCCCAGGTCAAGCACTACCCGCTCGCCTAGCTCGCGCCCATCACTGACGATCAGCTCACGGGCCTTATCTCCGTCAAGCGTCCAGAACTCTATTCCGCTAATTGCGACTCGAAACACTTCCCTACCCTTCCTGTCCTACGTTTTGGTGATGCACCCCTACTTGGCGCTATCCTATCCCTTGCCTTACTTTTGTGGCCGGTTAGTTACCGTGCAACCGGCCAAAACACGCCACGCGCGGCAGTCGTCACGCCGCCATCGCCACCCCCGCGCCTGTCACCATTGCCAAGTCGTCCATGATCTGACGAACAGCGCACGTCACAGCATCCTGCACGCCAGCAATTTTGCTTGTATCAAAATCAGACCACTGGGCCACGTAAGAGAAAGACTGATCCCCACTATCAAGCCCGAACATCCCCGCGATAATGTACGCCACGCTCTCAGCCTCCAATTCTTTCAACTCACGACAAACAATGCCATCGCGCTCTCCCAGGTGGCCGCACACCACATGCCCTACCTCATGCGCCATCGTTTTCGCCTTATCCGCCAAGCTCATGTGACGATCAATCTCAATACGCAACTGTCGTTTCGTCTCACCATCCAGGGACATGTGCATTTCTGCGACCGTCCTCCCGCGCGCCGTCCCACGGATCAGTGTTTCTTCCACCGGAATGCCGTAGTGGGCCGCCAACCGGGTAAGAGCCTCATACACCCCACGGTCGTCCATAGAGTCCAATAGCGGCCAACCCCCACCCCGATCCGCATACACGCGACGGCGAACAGCCTCCAGCGGCTCCCCCTCCGTTTGAGCAATGTCAAACACTGGCACCGCTTTAAACGCCATAAAATTAACCTCCTCGGCGTCCGCCGGGTGATCCTCGCGCGCCCCGTAGCGGTTCCCCTCACCATCACGCCAATACCGAACATTGATGGGCGCGAGAATCTTAATTGCCTTTTCGCCCTTACGCACCTTCCGCCCGTATTTCTTCCACTGCTTAAAAGACGCCACCAACGTCGCCGTCCAGCCGGTCTGTAGGCCTATCAGCATTTGGTTATTGGCCGAGTAGTGATAAAAGCTCATCGCGGTGTCCAACCACTCCACATAGCCCCCCGCGCCCTCAACTTTGGCCGCGCCCTCAACAAGCAACTCGCGCAACCGCGCAATTTCATTCTCGCGCCGCTCTTTAGCCGCCGCCCGCTCATCCTCACTCATATCTGACCACTTCGTAAACTTACTCACGATCAAACGCCCCTATCTATCCTAAAAAGTCTCTGCTCCGTCTTGCCTTTGCTAGCTCTTGCCCGTGGGCAGTGGTTATAGCTCGCCCATGATCCGCCGGATCTCACGGATAAGCACTGGCGCTTGCTCGGCCAAACCACGATCCGACTTGATAAACTTCT
>NZ_KV793257.1:0-1244 GCF_001808405.1 Trueperella sp. HMSC08B05
CCGAGTGGGCCTAATTCTTAGGCCACTCCAGATCCTCCACCAGACGAACAATCTGCTCTTTCGCTTCCTAATCAAATCCCTTCGACATAATCCAGATTCTCCCATCCACTCAAACAGAAGAAAACCTGGGACACTTCACCACACCCCGTTTAAAGCGAACGACACGAAACCGCACCATACATTTAGCACCAGACACCTACAGCTTGTGTCACACTGAATATATGAACGACAACACAGCAGAATCGAACTACACGCCAGAGCAGCAGGCGAGCCTTGCACGGCTCAACGTAGCCCAAGACAATCTGATGAAATCCCGCGCCTCCTATGAGAAAGCATGCGAAGGGCTCCAATCCATCAAAGCGTTCAACGAAACCATGAAACCGCTCATGGACTACTACGACAACGGATGGCTAGCCGACGTCAACACCACCTCGTCGATCTACGAACGACCAGAAGCCGCAGGCGAAGATGAAATCTGGAACATGCACGGTGGCCAATACGAACTTATGCGCGAACTACTTGCAATCTCCTCGCAATTCTTCGTACACGTCCCAGGCGAAGATAACGAGTCTGATCACTGACTAGCCACCACGCCGACCACATGTCAGCCGCCTATAGCAATGCCCAACAAGAGCGATGGCGGAGTCACCACCAAGTTGAAGTGCCCCAGATTTTCTTCCGTTTGAGTAGGTGGGAAAACCTGGGGCACTTCAGCGAACGTCACCTGCCATCCGTTAGCGAGTTAAACCTCGAAACCCTACTCGAACAGGGAAAACACGATACTAGGTAACGCAAAACCCAAACCCGCTAGCGCAAGCGATTTTTCACACCCCCTAAGCGATACTCGCTAACGTAAAAGGGTACTTATCAAATCCGACGTCTAAGTGGAGCGAGTGACGGGAATCGAACCCGCGTCATCTGCTTGGAAGGCAGAGGCTTTACCATTAAGCTACACTCGCGTATCACCATAAGTGACCCGTTGATCTTAGCAAGCCCGCCAAGTTTCTCAAAAGCTTCACCCCGTGAGATGATGCTCATCGGGGCTGATTCGTCTAACACGGCCAGCTCCTTTAAGATTGACGAAGGCCATTCGGCTAC
Organism: Trueperella sp. HMSC08B05; assembly: GCF_001808405.1. Lineage (NCBI taxonomy): Bacteria > Bacillati > Actinomycetota > Actinomycetes > Actinomycetales > Actinomycetaceae > Trueperella > Trueperella sp. HMSC08B05. The sequence goes on from NZ_KV793257.1 coordinate 1,099, forward strand.
GGGCTATAGCGCAGGTTGGTAGCGCGTCCGCTTTGGGAGCGGAAGGTCGTGGGTTCAAATCCCGCTAGCCCGACTACCAGAAAACCGTGGCACATCAACGAAAAGTGAGCGTCGGCTGGGGTGTCATGATTCCGGTGGACGGTGAA
>NZ_KV793258.1:0-65599 GCF_001808405.1 Trueperella sp. HMSC08B05
GGGGCGCTCCCGCGCCCCGCCCCCTGTGCGGCTTCAGCCGCGTGCTGATCGGATTACTCGGCGACCACGTTGATCTTCACGTTGGCCACGATCTCCTCGCCCAGCTTCACCGAACCTGTGTACTCGCCCACCGACTTGATGGCCGACACCAGGTGCACCTGGCGGCGGTCCACCGGCTTGCCGGTGACGGCAGCGGCAGCAGCGGCCACGTCGGCGGTGGTGACGGCGCCGAAGAGGCGGCCGTTCGCGCCGGCGGTCTTGGCGATCTGCAGGGTGGCGGTCTCGAGCGCGTCGCGCGACTCGCGTGCCGACTCGAGATCCTCGGTGGCGCGGCGGCGGCGGGCCTCGTTGATCTGATCGATCTGACGCTGAGCGCCCTTGGTCCACGCCGTGGCGTAGCCGCGCGGGATCAGGTAGTTGCGGCCGTAACCGTCCTTGACGGTGACCACGTCGCCCGGCTGGCCGAGCTTTTCAACTTCGTGAGTCAGGATGACCTTCATTTATTTATCCCCTTCCTCAGCGGTTCGAGCTCGAGAACGGAAGAAGAGCCATCTCGCGAGCGTTCTTCACGGCGCGGGCGATCTGGCGCTGCTCCTGGGTGGAAACACCGGTGACGCGGCGAGCGCGAATCTTTCCACGGTCGGAGATGAACTTGCGAAGCGTGGCGGTGTCCTTGTAATCGACGTGCTCGATCTTCGCAGCCTTCAGCGGGTTTGACTTCTTCTTGGGCTTACGCAAAACAGGCTTTGCGACCATGATTGAATTCCTCTTTATCTGTGAACATTCCGGCGGCGAGCACTGCCCGCTGGCCGGTTAACAATGGTGGATCAGAACGGCGGGTTGTCGTCGAATGCCGATCCGCTTGGCGCCTGCGACCACGGGTCCTGGCCCGAGCCGCCCTGAGGCGCGTTGTAGGATGCTTGACCGCGTTGCTGGCCCAAGCCGCCCTGGTAACCGCCGCCCTGGTTGTATCCACCCTGACCGCCGCCGGAGCGGTTGGTCTTGGTGACCTGAGCCGTGGCGTAGCGCAGCGACGGGCCGACCTCATCTACCTGCATTTCCACGGACGTGCCTTGCGAGCCGTCCTGGCGCTGGTAGTTGCGGATCTGGAGCCTGCCCTGAACGACCACGCGCATGCCCTTCGACAGGGATTCGGTGACGTTCTCTGCGTATTCGCGCCACACCGAGCAACGAATGAAGAGGGCTTCGCCGTCTTCCCATTCGTTGGTGTTGCGGTTGTAGGTACGCGGGGTCGAAGCGACCGTGAAGGAAGCGACTGGCGTACCCGAGCCAACATACTTGAGTTCCGGATCTGCGGTGAGATTCCCGACGACGGTAATAATCGGTTCGCCTGCCATGTCCTTCTCCTTCTTACTCGGCTGCCGCCGCGGCCTTGGGCTCGTAACGGAGCAGCTTGGTGCGCATGACGGTTTCGTTCAGGCCCAGCTGGCGATCGAGTTCCTTGGCGGTGTCCGGCTCGGCCGTCATGTACACGACGACGTAGATGCCTTCGCTCTTCTTGTTAATGTCATAGGCGAGGCGACGCTTGCCCATGATGTCCACGTTGTCGAGGGATCCGCCCTCAGCCGGGACGACGGCGAGCATCTTGTCCAGCGTGGGCTGGAGGGTGCGCTCGTCCACTTCCGGGTCGAGGATGATCATCATCTCGTAACTACGCATGTCTACCCACCTCCTTTGGTCTCAACGGTCACGGTCCTTCCGTGACAGGAGGGTTCATGCTCTGTCATAGACAGACAAAGACCAATTCTAGCCCATCCGCGCGCTTAGGCCACTGCGCAATGCGCCACATGTGGATGCCCGGCGGTCGCGCGCGACGCCGCCCGGGCACCTCACACCCAACGGCCCAGACCCGGCGTCTCGCTTCGCGCCCGGTGCCGGCCCCCTAGCCGTCGGCAGGTTCTGACGACGGATCGGGCTCCGGCTCCGGGCTGGGGGGCGCGCTCGGCTCCTCGCTTGGCGCCTCCGTGGGAGCCGGGGTGCTGGGGGCCTGGGTTGGAGCCTCGGTGGTGGGGGCCTCGGTGCTCGGCTCCTCGCTCGGCTCCTCGGAAGGCTCCTCGCTGGGCTCGGGCGCGGGCGCCGGGGTGCGCTTCGGTGTCAGCTGGCCAATCAGGGTGTCGACGTTCGGGAAGTACTCCACGTCCATATCCGCGGTGGCCGTCGCCATGTAGTCGTGCCACACCTGGGCGGGGAAATCGCCGCCGGCCACCTGATAGACCCCACCGAACGGTTCGAGCACGGCCTCTGAGCCGTCCTCACCCACGGCGTACATGTTGACCACCGTGACCATCTGCGGGACGTAGGCGGCGAACCACGCCGACTTCGGGCCGGTGGACGTGCCCGTCTTACCGGCCGCCTCGCGGCCAGGCAGCGCCGCGTTGGCGGCCGTGCCACCGTACTTGAGCGTGTTTTCGAGGACGTAGGTGGACAGCTGGGCCGTCTCCTCGCTGATCGCCCGCTCACCAACGGTGTTGCCCGTGTAGATCCGGTTTTCGCCCTGGAAGACTTCGCGCACGATGTGCGGGGTGGTCTTCTCCCCGCCGTTGGCGATCGTACTAAACGCCGTGGCCATGTCCACCGCTCGCGGGGAGGCCGAACCGAGCACGTTGCCCACCCCGTTATCCAGACCCGGGGTGTCCTCCGGCAGGCCGAGCTTGACCGCCATGTCCCGCGTCTTGTTCGGGCCGATCTCCTCATTCAGCTTGATGAAGCCGGTGTTGAGCGACTGCGCGGTCATGTTCGTCAGCGGCACGCTGTAGTAGCTGCGCCCGTCCACATTGTTGAACGTCAGGTCGGTGCCACCGGGATTGGCGATCGTGTAGGTGGCCGGCGAATCGTAGCGCTCGAGCGGAGAGATGCCGGCGTCCATCGCGGCCGCTACCGCGAAGGCCTTGAACGTGGACCCGGCCTGCGCCCGGTCCTGTAGCGCCGAGTTGCGCTGGCGCTCCAGGTAGTCCTTGCCGCCGTACATCGCGTAGATCTCCCCGTTGCGCGGATCGACCGAGATGAGGCCCACGTAGTAGTTATCGGGCTTGTCCTGTGGCAGGTTCGCCACGGCCTCCACGGCGGCCTGCTGCTTGGCCGCGTCGATCGTGGTGACGATCCGGTAGCCGCCGGTGGCCAGTTCTTCCTCCGTGAACCCGTTGTCCACCAGTTCGTTGCGCGCGGCCGCGAGCAGGTACCCGTCCGTTCCCGCATACGCGTTGTCCTTGCTCGGTTCGAGCACTTCCGGGAACGACGCCGTATCCGCCTCTTCTTGCGTGATCCACCGTTCGGAGACCATGCGGGCGATGACGCGCTCGAAGCGCTGTTCGGCCCGCTCCGGGCTGACGGCCGGATCCCACGCCGAGGGTGCGGGGATGATGCCGGCGAGCGTTGCGGATTGGGACAGCGTCAGGTCCTTGGCCGGCACGCCGAAGTAGGCCTGCGCTGCCGCCTCGATGCCGTAGGCGCCGCGCCCAAAGTAGATGGTGTTGAGGTAGTTTTCAAGGATCGTTTCCTTCGACTGCTGACTGTCAATCTTCAGCGCGAGGATCGCTTCCTTGAGCTTGCCGAACAGCGAGGTGGTGGTGCCTGTGTAGTAGCGCTCCACGTACTGCTGGGTGAGGGTGGACCCGCCCTGGGTGGGCTTGCCCTGGATGTTGTTCCACAGGGCGCGCGCGATGCCGCGCAGGTCCACGCCCGAGTTCTCGTAGAACGACGAATCCTCCGAGGCGATGACGGCGTGCTGGAGGTGCTCCGACACGTCGGCCAGGGACACCGAGGAGCGGTTGAGCTCTGAGAACGATCCGAGCTCCGTGGCGCCATCGGAGTAGTAGACCTTCGTGGTCTGCGCGAGCGCGAAGTCGTCCACCTCGGGGATGTTCGTGGTGACGTACAGGCCGGCGAGGGCGCCGATCCCCAGCGCGGTCAGAGCGAAGAACGTGCCGAGGAAGAAGCGCCACGACGGGATCCAGCGGCGAATCGGCCCCAGGCCCTCGCGTGGATAACCGCGGCCTTTTGCCTTCGCCTTCTTCTCTTTTCCTGCCATCGCTGCCTCTCAGTTCTTCGCGCGCGTGGGCCGCGAACGTTTCATTTTCCGCCGCCGCTCCTTGGGAGTGGGGACGGCGTACGCTCCCTGCCTGTCTTTTCGCACGATGTGTTGCTCGGAGATGAGGTAGGCATCGAGCCAGCGGGCGCGTGGATCGGAGTCTACTAGCAGAGCCTTAAAGAACAATGTGAGCGGCACCGCAAGGATCGAGCCGAGGATGCCCACCACCACGGTCCACAACGCCAGCGAGATGAAGGTGACCGTGGGCGAAAGCCCCACCACGTCACCCGTGAACTTGGGCTGGATGAAGGTCTGGATCGCCACGTTGATGATCGAGTACAACACGAGCACCCACACCATCGCCTGCCAGCCCTGGTCGAGTTGCGCCATGAGCATGGGCGGGATGACGCCGATAACGAAGCCGATGTTGGGAATGTAGTTGGTGACGAACGCCCAGTACGCCCATGTCCACGCCAGCGGCACGCCCATCACCTGGAGGGCGAAGCCGTCGATCACCGCCACGATCAGGCCGAACAGGGTGGAGACCACCCAGTAGGAGCGCACGCGCCGCTCGAAGTCGGACATGGCCCGGCCGATGTTGGCGTGGCGCTTGTTGATGATGGCCACACGCCCGGAGGTGATCGTGGTGTCGATGGTAATGAAGAACGCAGCGACTCCCACGATCGCGATGAGCCCGCCCACCGACGACATTTTGTCCACCAGCTCCCACGCCAGGCTGACCACCGAGTTGAAGTTGATCTGGTCGAAGAAGTTTGACAGCTCCACGTTCTCAAACCCCAGCCGGGTGAGCAGTTCAGTGGCCTGGTCCATCGTGTTCTCGAAGTTGATGGAGTAGTTCATCAGCGTCTGCGGCACGGGCGTGAGCAGCAGGATCGTGACCCCGAGCATCCCGAACACGATGAGCGCGAGCACCGTGATGACCACGGTGGCCGCCAGCCACGACGGCAGGCCGTGCTTGATCATCTTCTGCCCGATCGGGCGCACGGCCAGCACGAGCGTGAGCGCCAGGAAGATCGGCGTGAACACCGAGGAGATGGCGTTGAGGCCGATCCCCAGCACTGTCATGAGCGCGAGCACCACGAGAATCATGAGGCCGCTCGTTTCGCGGTCCTCAATCTGCACCGGCGGCGCCGGCGGCTCCTCCTCGGGGAGCTCGCGGGGAAGGTCTTCGTTCGTCATGACTTCATCATCTCACCTTCCTCCGACACTCGCGGGGAAGGTCCCCATCACGACACCCCTCACGCCCCTCGCGCCCAGTGCCCAGCACTGCGCCTGGCAGAAGTCGTGAATATACCGGCTACCGATCGCTATAGGGGCCTGGTATGCCTCAGGTTCACGAGTTGTGTCAGGCCGCCCGGCCAACCGCCGCCTACGCCTCGCGCGGGGCGTTGCCGATCCGGCTGACCATGTACCAGTACCAGCCGGCGAGCAGGATGTAGACCACGGTGAGCACCGCAAACACGGAGGGCTCCCAGCCGGTGTCCGGTAGCGCGACGGCGGCCAGCCCGGCCGCGCCCACGAACGCGGCGTTGTACATCATGTCGTAGAGGGAGAAGGCCCGCCCGCGGAAAGAATCTGCGGTGTCGGCCTGCACGATCGTGTCCACCGCGATCTTGGCCCCCTGCACGCCTAGCCCCAGCAGCACCGCCGACACGTACAGCAGCGGCATCTTGTATGTGGCCACCAGCAGCGTCTGCGACACTGCCGAGATCCCCAGGCACACCACGATCCACGCCGCCGGCGAGATCCACTGATACACGGTGGGCGTTGCCACGATCGCCAGCCCGTTGCCCACTATCGACACCCCCGCCACCAGAGCGAACATCGCGAGCCCGGCGCCGGCGTCGTGCGGATCGGCCAGCAGGTTGCGCGAGATGAGGAGCAGCGCGATGAAGTTGACTCCGTAGAGGAAGCGGTGGGTGGCCATGACGGTCAGCCCGTACATGGGCGTGCCGCGGCGGGTGAGGTACACGACCCCGTCCCACATCCGCCGCACGACGCCGGCCAGGTCCGTCCCGAGCGTGGTGGTCGGGCGGGCCTCGGGGCCGAGTTCGTCGCGGCCGAGCCGCAGCGCGAGTATCGCGGCCATTGCGAAGATGACCGCGGCCATCATGAGCGCCATCGCGTTGCGCATCGACTCGGCCGAAACGAGGCTGAGCAGCAGTCCCAGGCCCGAGCCGAGCGCCGCCGCCACCGAACCTAGCGTGGGCGTGATGGAGTTCGCCATCACCAGCAGGTGCTTCGGCAGCGTATGCGGCTGTCCGGCCGACAGCCCCGACAGCAAGAAGCGGTTGACCCCCAATGTCACCAGCGCCAGCACGTAGACCAGCCAGTGCGTCGGGGCCGCGAAGATAAGCGCGGCCAACACCACCGCGAGCGCCATCCGGATGAGATTCGCGCCGAACAACACCTGGCGCCGGCTCCACCGGTCCAGCAACGTGCCGGCGAACGGCCCGACCACCGTGAACGGCAGGAGTAGCACCGCGAAGGCCGCGGCCACCCCGGCCGCTGTCGTCGCGTTTTGCGGATTAAAGAAGAACAGCGTGGCGAGCCCGACCTGGAACACCCCGTCGCCGGTCTGCGACACGATCCGGATCACCAGCAGCTTGCGGTACTTCGGATATTGCGCGCACTGGCGCAGTTGCTCGAGCATCCCCGGCTTCTCGCCGCCCAGCTCTTCGGCCGGCTTCCCGCGCGCCTCACCGAGCGCTTCGAGCTCCTCGCCCACGACGCCGGCGTCCCGGCCCGCGCTTTTCTCTCGGCTCGGGCCAGCCACTACTCCTCGCCCCGCTCGGCCCACCAGGCCAGCAAACGGCGCGTGGCCTCCTCCTGCCCGAGCGGCCCCTCCTCCACGCGCAGGGCCAGGAGGTAAGAGCGCGCCTGGCCGACCTCGCGGCCGGGCTTGAGGCCGAGCAGATCCATGATCTGCTGGCCGTCGAGGTCGGGGCGGATCGCGTCGATCTCCTCTTGCTTCTTCAGCTCAACGATGCGCGCCTCGAGGTCATCCATCCCGGCGGACAGCCACGCGGCCTTGCGCCGGTTGCGGGTAGTGCAGTCGGCGCGGGTGAGCCGGTTGAGGCGCTCGAGTAGCGGGCCGGCGTCGGTGACGTACCGACGCACGGCGGCGTCCGTCCACTTCTGCTCGCCGTACCCGTGGAAGCGCAGGTGAAGGGCGACCAGAGCGGAGACGTCCTTCGTCACCACCTTGGGGAAGCGCAGGTGATTCATGCGCTTGCGGGTCATCTTCGCCCCCACGATGTCGTGGGCGTGGAAGGACACCGCGCCGCCGGGCTCGAATCGGCGGGTGGCGGGTTTGCCGACGTCGTGCATGATCGCGGCGAAGCGCAACACGAAGTCGGGGGCGGGGACGGGGCCGTCGTCGTCGGTCTCAAGCGCGATCGCGCGATCGAGCACGGTGAGGGTGTGCTCGTAGACGTCCTTGTGGCGCCCGTGCTCGTCCACGGTCTCGCGGAGCGCGGAGAATTCGGGGAGCACGACGTCGCACACGCCCGTCTCCACCATGAGTTCCAGGCCCTTGCGCGGGTTGGCGCCGATCATGAGGCGCTCGAGTTCGGCCTGCACGCGCTCAGCGGAGACGATCTCCAGGCGGGCGGCCATGTCAGCCATCGCGCCCATGACCTCCTCGGATACGTCGAAGTCCAGCTGGGAGGCGAAACGGCAGGCGCGCATGATGCGTAGCGGGTCGTCGTCGAAGGACTGCCGGGCCGGGGCCGGGGTTTCGAGCACGCCGTCGATCAAATCATCCAGGCCGCCGCACGGGTCCACGAGCGCCAGCTCGGGCAGGCGCACCGCCATTGCGTTGACCGTGAAGTCGCGCCGCGTGAGGTCGCCCTCCAGCGTGTCGCCGTAGTCCACCTCGGGCTTGCGGGAGGCCGGATCGTAGGTTTCGGTGCGGTAGGTGGTGACCTCCACGACCAGCCCGGAGCGCGCCGCGCCGATCGTGCCGAAGTCCTTGCCGATGTCCCACACCTTGTCGCCCCACTCGCCGAGCAGGGCCATCGTCTCATCGGGACGCGCCGACGTCGTCAAATCAAAGTCGTGAATAGCGCGGCCCAGGAAGGCATCTCGAACTGGCCCGCCAACGAGGGCCAATTCGTGCCCGGAACGTGCGAAAATAGATCCTAGTTCAAGAATTGCCTCAGGCAGATCGGACAGGGATCGGTGTCCCTGCACGAGAAGCCGGGCGCGCTGGTTCGTGCCGGCGTCCGTCGTCGTCAAGGAAGTGGTATCGCGTTCAGTCACTCCTTAAGAGTGCCAGAAAACCGGGTGCGTGAGCACTTTCCTCGACCTAGATCACTACAGTAGAAATAAGATGTCAAGAAGATTCCCGGCCCCTCCTCCCAGGGGGTCGCGCCGCAGACGACCAGTGGTTCGTATCCACAACCTGCCGGTCGTCAACGAGACGTCCGCGGGCGGCGTCATCGTCTCGGTCAAAGGCGGCCAGGCCTACGTTGCCGTCATCGCCCGGCGTAATCGCGGCGGGCGCCTCGAGTGGTGCCTGCCGAAGGGCCACCTCGAGGGCGACGAGACGCCCGAGCAGGCGGCCGTGCGCGAGGTCAGCGAGGAAACCGGTATCTTCGGCCGCGCCCTCATGCACCTGGCCTCCATCGACTACTGGTTTTCCTCCACTGACAAGCGCGTGCACAAGGTCGTCCACCACTTCCTCCTCGAGGCGCTCTCCGGCGAGCTGACCGTGGATAACGACCCGGACCAGGAGGCTGAGGACGTGGAGTGGGTGCGCATCGACAAGGTCGCCACCCGCCTGGTCTACCCCAACGAACGCCGCATTGTGGGCATGGCCCGCGCGATCCTGTACGGGGGCCGCGAATGAAACGCCTAGTGGCGGCGCTGGTCGCCGCGCTCGTGGTGGGTATACCCGGTGCGCTGTCTGCCTCCGGGCCCGCCTTCGCGACGACGGACGCCCGGCCCGGCGCCCAGGGCACCAGCTCCGAGACCGCGAGCGCCGAAGCCGACTCCGCGCAGCCCGCCGTCACCATCTCCGACGCCCCCGCCGTCCTGGAGGCGGGCCAGGACCTGGTGGTGTCGGTGGACGTGACGAACACGGGCACCGCCCCGCTCACCCTGACCTCTGCCGACCTGCGCGCGCAGGCCACCACCGCGGTCTCCGAGTTCTCGGTGCATCGCTGGATGGCCGACGTCACCCCTTCTTGGGACGTCGCCCGCACCGATATCTCCCGCAGCGTCGCCCCCGGCCAGACCATCACGCTGCGTCTCAGCTTTCCCGACACCGAGCTGCCCTGGCCCACCGGCGAGTTCACGTGGGGCCCGCGCGGCATTGAGATCGAGCTGTCCACTGACGACGGCCCGGTCGGCTTTGACCGCACGATGATTGTGGTGGCCTCCTCCGCCGAGCTCACCCCGTTCCCGGCCACAGCGGTGGTGCCCGTCTCGGCGATCAGCTCCGAGCCGATCAACCTGCTCCTTGACGCCCCCGCCACCGATTCCGACACCGACGCCCTCCTCCCCGACGTCACGAAGCAGGTGGATGCCTGGGACATCGCGGGCGTCACGCTGGCCGTGGACCGGGAGCTGCCGGTAAGCACGGACCGCGCCACCCTCCTCGCCCTGCCGGCCTATGACGCGGACATCTCCGCGCTGTCCGCCCTCGACCGCGAGCAGCAAGCGCGCGAGCTCGCCACGAACACCGTGTTCCTGCCCGCCTCGTCTCCCACCGCCAACGACATCGCCTTCGCCCACGACCTGGGCATGACCGTCCTTGTCCCCGACGCCGACTACGCGCCCGCCGACACGCTCACCTACACCCCCTCGGCCGTCACCACCTTCCAGGGTGAGCCGCTGCTGGTCACCAATTCCCTCGCTTCCGACGTGCTTTCCGGCGAGTTGCAGGTGATCGGCCGCGACGACGTCGCCCTCGACACGCTCGACACCCGCCAGGTCGCGGTCGCCCTTTCCGCCGTCCACCACCGCCAGCGCCCCAACGATCCGCGCCCCTACGTCCTCGCCGTGCCCCGGGGGGCGAGCGACGCCGCCCGCGCGGCTGTGGCCGCAGTGCTGGACGCAAGCTGGGTGACGGCGTCGTCGGTCAAAGCTCTCATTGGCCTCGAGCCGGACGACACCGAGCGCGTCCTCACCGAGCCCGACACCGAACCTTCCGGCGCGCTCACGCGCGGGGAGGTCACCGCGATCGACCACGCACTGGCCGCCTTCAGCGCCGTGGCCGCGATCTTCCCCGACGCCGATGCCAAGGTGGCCGCCGCCACCACCGCGGCGCAGGAGCTGACCTCCGTGTCGTGGCGCGGAAACCCGTCCGGGCGCGAAGCCCTCATCCGCACGATCGCGCCCACGCCCGCCCAGCTCGAGACGATCCACGTCTCCACTACCTCCACGATCAACCTCATCTCGGAAAGTTCGGCACTACCCGTGCAGGTGACGAACGGCTTCCATCAGCCGGTGACCGTAACCGTTCACCTCGATGTGCCGGACATCCGCCTGCGCGCACCGTCGCCGGTGGAGGTGACACTGCCGGGGTCGTCGACCACCACGGTCTCGGTGCCGGTGGAGGCTCACGGCTCGGGCAACCTGGACGTGGAGGTGACGGTGACGAACGCGGACGGCACGGTGGTCGGCGCTAAGGACGTGCTGCGCGTGCGGGTGCGGGCGGACTGGGAGAACGTGGGCACCGTGGTGATCGCCGGGGCCGTGGGCCTCGTGTTCCTTATCGGCCTGGTGAAGTCAGTGCGCGATGGCCGCCGTTCCAAGCCCGTGCAGCCGGACGATTTCGTGGCGGCATCAAGGCGATCGTGACACGGTCGCGGTAGACTTTGGCAAAGATTGACGAGGGAGTGAGACGTGAACACATACGCGCAGGCTGGTCAGCGCATCGCCGACCGGTTCGATCTGCTGTACCCGTACGAGCATCAGCCGAGCGATCAGGCGAGTGTGTGGGTGGCGCTCGACGTGGTGCTGTCGCGGCACGTGCGCGCCATCGTCGTTGACCCCGACTCCCCGCGCGCCCAACCCACGATCGACGCCGCCCACCGCGCCTCCCTCGTGGCGGACCCGCACCTCGTGTCGATCGTGCAGGTGGATTCGGAGGACCTGGCGATCATCACGGAGATCCCGCCGGGCAGTCCCGTCTCCCAGCACCTGATCGGCACGCCGCTGCCACCCGAGCAGGTGGCCTCCATTATTGGCGAGGCCGCGAGCGCGATCGCCACCGCCGCCCGGCGCGGCGTGCGCCACCTGCATTGCACGGGCAGGACCATCTTCCTCACGCCCGAGGGCGACGTGATCGTGGACGGGTTGGGGGTTTTCGGCGCGCTGGCCGGGGCTGACACGTCGAAGGACCGCGCCGACCTCGACCGCGACGAGGCGCGAGGGCTGAGCGTGCTGTGCGCGTCGTTACTGCTCGGCCACGACTTCCCCGAGCCCTCCGAGCACGACTCGGCCATCTATGAGGCCCGCCAGCTCGATCTGCCTCCCGTGCTCGACTCCCTGCTCACGCGCGAGTCCGAGGGCCAGGGTGCCACCTCGCCCGCCGACCTCACCCGCTCGCTCGTGCCCTGGCACGCGATCGACGTGGCGGCTTTGCCTGGGAAGGCCAACGACGCCGCCACCGCGGCTGACGGCATTCCGCCCGTCACGGCACCGAAGACGCGCCCGCAGTGGCCGGCGCTCAAGCCCGAGGCGATTGATGCGCACGAAGAAGAGGTAGGCGCTGAGGGCGTGGGCGCCGTAGAGACGGCGGACGAGCCCGCGGAGGAACTTGCGGGCGAGCCGGCCACGATCGAGATAGTCGCGGCCGACATCGAGAACGAGGCAGAAGACGCTGGGGCAGAAGGCGCCGCGGCCGACATCGAGGAGCCTGCGGCTGCAGAGCCCGAACCCGTGCACCAGCCTGCCGAAACGAAGGCCGAGGCGGCGCAGGTGGTCGACGACGCGCTCGGCCTGGACGGGGATGCCAAGCTTTCCTCGCCAATCGCGTGGCCCGACCTTTCCCATGAACCCGAGGGCCCGGCCACCGAGGCCTTCTCCCCCGAGGAGGCCCAGACTGCCGTCATGCCAGCGGAAGAGTCGGCAGCCGAGATGGAGGCCGACGTCGTTGACGAGGGCGACAAGTCGCAGGTTGACCGCGAGCCCGAGAGCGTCGTGCCCGAGGCGAAGTCTGGCCCGAAGCGTGTGAGCGTGCTTGAGGGTGAGGTCACCGAGCCGGAGCGCATCACGCGCACGGCCATGGCGGCGCGCGCGGCTGAGCCCGCCGCGAGACCCGATCCGAAGCCCGCCGGCGCTCCCTTAGCAAAGTCTGCTACCAAGCCCACGCCAAAGCCCGCACTCACCGAGTACGAGCGCGAGCGGGAGAAAAAGTTCGACGTGTCGAAGGTGGTGCTGCCGCTGTTCGCGGTCGGCATCGTTTTCTTTGGTTGGTTGGGATTGAAGACGCTGACGGCGCCGGTCGCCCCGGTGACGCTGGTCGATCCGGACACGAACGTGCCCTCCACGGAGGAGCCCTCGGCCACGGCCGAACCTACCGCCGAGCCGAGCCCCACCCCTACCGTGGCGCCCGCCATTGCCGCGGCCGAGCTGGTCAGCCCCGACGCCGGCCTGCTGCGCGGCACAGACCCGGCCACGCTGGACAACCCGAGCATCGTGCCGCTCGCCGTGGATGGCAACCCGGAGACGGAGTGGGAGTCGTGGACGTACGGCTCGCCCGATATGTACACTATGTCCGGTATTGGCCTCTATGTAGAGCTCGAGCAGGAGGCCACAGTCGCCGAGGTCACGATCGACACCGTGGGCAACACCGGCGGGAATATTCAGATCCGCGACACCGTTAAGGATGCACCCTCGGCAGGCAAGGTCCTCGCCGAAGGGCCCGCGGATGGCAGCACCACGTTCACGCTAAGCGAGCCGCTCACCGGCACGTCATTCGTCATCTGGATGACCGAGCTGCCCCTCAACAGCGCGGGTGAACCGCAAATGATCGTGTCCGAAATTCATGTGAAGTAGAAACGAGGAAGAGTGACTATTCACGACGTCGTCATCGTCGGCTCCGGCCCCGCCGGATGGACCGCCGCCATTTACACGGCCCGCGCCGGCCTCAAGCCCGTCGTCATCGCTGGCGCTGTCAGCGCTGGTGGCGCGCTCATGCAGACCACCGAGGTGGAGAACTTCCCCGGCTGGCCCGAGGGCATCCTCGGCCCGGACCTCATGGAGAAGCTCCAGGAGCAGGCGGAGCGCTTCGGCGCGGACGTGCGCTACGAGGACGCGGAGTCCATGACGCTCGAGGGCGAGGTCAAGGAGGTCGTCACCGACGAGGAGACCTACCAGGCCAAGACCGTCATCCTCGCGCTCGGTTCGGAGTACAAGAAGTTGGGCCTGCCCGGCGAGGAGGAGCTGTCGGGCAAGGGCGTGTCCTACTGCGCCACGTGCGACGGGTTCTTCTTCCGTAACCAGGAGATCGCGGTGGTCGGCGGCGGCGATTCGGCCGTGACCGAGGCCCAATTCCTCTCGCGCTTCGGCACCACGGTTCACGTCATTCACCGCCGCGACGAACTGCGCGCCTCGCAGATTATGGCCGACCGCCTGCTCGCCAACGACAAGGTGAAGATGCATTGGAACTCCGTGGTTGAATCGATTAACGGCTCAGCCAAGCTTGATTCCCTCACCCTGCGTGACACCGTGACGGGCGAGACCCGCGAGCTACCCGTGACTGGCCTGTTCGTGGCGATCGGCCACGAGCCGCGCACCGAGTTCATCAAGGGCCAGATCGCGCTCGACGACAAGGGCTACATCACCGTGGCCGAGCCCAGCACCGCAACGAGCGTGCCGGGCGTGTTCGCGTGCGGCGACGTCGTCGACTCCCACTACCAGCAGGCGATCACCGCCGCGGGCATGGGCTGCAAGGCCGCGCTCGACGCCGAAGCCTACCTGGAGGCACTGGCCGGCTGACCGGCGGGCCGGCGTCGTCGGTTAACAAGCGCTTGTGACGCCAGCGGGCCGTTGGGCGCAAGCCGGCAGGCCGGCGTCGTTGGGTAGCCTGTGGACAATTCTGCGCGGGTGGGAGGCAAAGTGGTAGCGTCGGCGTGGGAGAGGAATGAGATGAACGAGCGCATCGCGAGCAAACTAGCCGCCACGGGATCGGGCACGCGCCTGGATCCGTGGTTTGACCGTTACGCGGACCGGGCACTTGGCATGCGCCAGTCCGAGACCCGCTCGCTGTTCGCAGTGGCGAACCGCCCGGAGGTCGTCTCGCTCGCCGGCGGCATGCCGAACATCGAGGGCCTCCCGCTCGACTTCCTGGCGGAAATGTCTGCCAAGCTCATCCGCGAACGCGGCACGCAGGTGCTGCAATACGGTGGCGGCCAGGGTGAGGAAGAGCTACGGGAGATGATCGTTGAGATCATGCGCCCAGAAGGTATTCGCGCCCACCCCGACGACATCGTGGTGACCACCGGCTCGCAGCAGGCGCTGGACCTCATCACGCAGATCTTCATCAACCCGGGCGACGTGATCGTGGCCGAGGCACCCAGTTACGTGGGCGCGCTCGGTGTGTTCCGCGCCTACCAGGCCAACGTGGTGCACGTGCCGCTCGATAAGGACGGGCTGATCCCGGAGGCGCTCGAGGAGACGCTGACCAAGCTAGAGAACGAGGGCCGTGAGGTCAAGTTCCTCTACACCGTGCCGAATTTCCACAACCCGGCGGGCGTGTCGATGTCGCTGGAGCGCCGCCCGCAGATCGTGGAGATCTGTAAGCGCCACCACGTGCTCATCCTCGAGGACAACCCGTATGGGATGCTCGGTTTCGACGACGTGACGATGACCCCGCTGCAGACCTTCAACCCCGACGGGGTAATCTATCTCGGCTCGTTTTCCAAGACCTTCGCGCCCGGGTATCGCGTGGGTTGGGCGCTGGCGTCGCACGCCGTCATTCAGCGACTGGTGCTGGCGAATGAGAACGCGGTGCTGTCGCCCACGAAGATGGGCCAACTGTCGATCTCCGAATACCTGCGCACGTACGACTGGATGGCGCAGATCAAGTCCTACCGCTCGATGTACCGCGAGCGGCGGGATGCGATGACGGGCGCGCTGGCGAAGTACCTGCCGCAATGCTCGTGGAACGTGCCCGAGGGCGGGTTCTACACGTGGGTGAAGGTACCCGACGGGATCGACGCCAAGGCGATGCTTCCGCGCGCCACCACCAATCTCGTGGCCTACGTGTCCGGCACAGCATTTTACGCGGACGGGCAGGGGCGCGACCACATGCGCCTATCCTTCTGCTACCCCACCCCGGAGCGGATAAAGGAGGGCGTGCGGCGCCTGTCCACCGTGCTCGAGGCCGAACTCGACACCGTTCAGATGTTCGGCAACCCCAATCGTCACACCAACTCCGGCGTGGAAACGCCGAACTCGAACCTAAGGTAGGTAATGATGGGCCCGATGACAGTAGCTGTGCTCGCCGGTGGCCTCACCCACGAACGTGAGATCTCGCTCCACTCCGGCCGCCGCGTGGCCGATTCGCTGCGGAACTCCGGGATCCAGGTCAAGGTTCTCGACGTCGACGCCCAGCTCCTCCAGCGCCTGGACGCGATCGAGCCCGACGTCGTGTGGCCGCTCGTGCACGGATCCATCGGCGAGGACGGCTCGCTGCAGGACCTGCTGGTGTTGGCCGGGTACCCGTTCGTCGGCTCAGAAGCCTTCGGATGCCGGCTGGCCTCGGACAAGTCGGTGGCCGCGTCGGTGCTGGCGCGCGCCGGGCTGCGGGTGCCCGATTCGCTCGCGCTTCCGCAGAGCCTGTTCCGCGAGGTGGGCGTGGGCAACATTTTGAACCTGGTGGAGCACCGCTTCGATTTCCCCCTGGTGGTGAAGCCCACCAAAGCTGGGTCCTCGATGGGCCTGTCGATCGTGTCTGACCGCGCGGCGCTGCCGGGCGCGATGGTGGACTGTTTCGCGTACGGGGATGTGGCCCTCATCCAGCAGCACATCGCGGGGCGTGAATTCGGCGTCGGCGTCGCCGACCTTGGGGAGGGCCCACGGGCGCTGCCGCCGGTGGAAGTCCGGGCGTCCGGCCCCTACGACTACGACGCGCGATACAACCCCGGCCGGGTGGAGTACCTCATTGCGGACGAGGAGGACAAGGTGACGCACGTGGTCAGCGAGATGGCCGAGGCCGTGCACCGTACGCTCGGGCTGCGCCACCTGTCGCGCACGGATGTCATGGTCGACGCCGAGGGCCAGGCCTGGTTCCTCGACGTCAACATCACCCCCGGCATGAGCGAGACCTCGATCTTCCCGCAGGGCGCGGCCGCGCTGGCGCGCCGCCAGGGCCGCACGCTCGACGACGTCTACCTCGACATCCTCACAACGGCCGCGCACTCCGCCGACGCCGCCCAGGAGTAGGGCGGGCGCTGGCCACGCAAGCAACGCTGGCGAGTGCCGTCAGCGACGACGCGGGAGTCATGAGTTTCACCCGGTTCGCCGCACATGTTGCGCTGGCAGATCTCAGGCTTGTTGCGCCGCACCGCTCTCTGCCTCGACTGCCACGGCACCCTCAGAGAGGTTGTCGAGGATCCGGTTCAGGTCTTCGATCGTCGCGAATTCGATGGCGATCCGCCCCTTGGTCAAGCCCATGTTGACCTTGACCCGGGTGTTGAACCGGTCCGAGAGGCGGCCCGCGAGCTCATTGAGCTCTTCCGCGTAACGGCCGCGGCGGGGACCCCGTGCACGTGCGGGGGCGTAGTCCTCCCCGATCGCCACGGTTTCCTCGACCTGCCGAACGGAGAGGCCCTCCGCTACGATACGCTGGGCGAGGCGCTCCATCGCCGCGGGATCCGTGAGCCCGAGCAGGGCGCGGGCGTGTCCCGCCGAGAGAACGCCGGCCGCCACCCGACGCTGGACGAGCGGGGGTAGCTTGAGCAGGCGTAGCGTGTTGGAGATCTGCGGGCGCGAGCGAGCAATTCGCCGGGAGAGTTCTTCCTGCGTGCACCGGAAGTCCTCGAGGAGCTGCTGGTAGGCAGCCGCTTCTTCCAGGGCGTTGAGGTTTGCCCGGTGGAGGTTTTCGAGGAGGGCGTCGCGCAGGAGGTCGGCGTCGTCGGTGTGACGGACGATCGCGGGGACGGTGTCCTTGCCCGCCCGCTGCGAAGCTCGCCAACGACGTTCGCCCATGATGAGCTCGTATTGCGCGTCCGGGTTGTCTGGGTGGTGCTCCGCGAGCCCGCGCACGACTATCGGCTGCAGCACCCCGACCTCCGCAATCGAGTCTGCGAGCTCTTGGAGATCGTCCTCGTCGAAGACTTCGCGCGGCTGGCGGGTGTTGGGAATGATGGCGTCGACGGGAATGTCGCCGAAGGTGGCGCCCGGGACGGGGAGCAGCCCGTTGGGATCAGCGGTGTCAGCAGTAGCAGCGGTGGCCAGGTCAGGCATGCCCATGCCCGTGGGGGTTCCACCAGCCCGGCCCTTGCCCTTGGCGGGCACACCCGGCTCGCTTGCGGTTTCTGTTCCCGAACCTGCCGCCAAGTCGAGCGAGATTTCCAGGCCGGCGCCTTCCTTGGCTGCATTTTCGGACAGCATGGAATCCTCCGAAGAACTGGCCTCCGAAGCGGCCTTCTTCGCGGTTGTCTTTTTTGCCGTGGTCTTCCGGGCAGTTGCCGGCTTCGTTTCGCCGGATTCCTTCACCGTATCTGCCTCAGACACCACAGTGTCCGAATTGTCCGAAGTGTCGGCGCTTGTCGTCTCCTTCGCGATGGGCGAGCTGAAGAAAACGTCCGTGGCCCGACTGCGCGTTTCCTTTTGTTCCTCGGGGAACAGCGCGCCGAGTCCGCGTCCGAGTGCTCTTCTCTTGTCAGCCATTCTTACCTCCGGTTGGCGATCTCGTGGGCGGCGGCGAGGTAGGCGACGCCTCCGGCCGAACGCGGGTCATACGTGAGCACGGTCTGCTCGAAGCTGGGCGCCTCGGAGATCTTCACGTTGCGAGGGATCTCGACCGTGAGGGTTTGCTCCGGGAAGTGCTCGCGCACATCGGCAGCGACGTCCTGTGACAGGTTGGTGCGCTTGTCGAACATAGTGAGCAGGATCGAGGAGATGTGCAGCTCCGGGTTCGCTGATTCCTTGATCATGTTGATGGTGTTGACCAGCTGGGTCAGGCCCTCCAGTGCGTAGTACTCCGCCTGGATGGGGATCAGCACCTCGCGAGCGGCGATGAGGGAGTTCAGCGTGAGGAGCCCGAGGCTGGGCGGGCAGTCGATGATGATGTAGTCGACGTCCGGGTTAGCGGCTTCTATCGCTTCCTTGAGGCGGTATTCCCGTCGGAATTCCATGATGAGTGAGACCTCGACCGACGAAAGATCGATCGTCGATGGAACCACTTGCAGGTTGACGATGTCCGGGCATTGGTAGGTGACCTCATCGAGAGGTTTCTGGCCCATCATGACTTCATACAGCGACTCGGTGCCGGGCGTGTGCGGAGTTCCAAGAGCCGTCGAGGCGTTGCCCTGGGGATCCGCGTCAATGACCAGCACCTTGAGACCACCGAGCGCGAGTCCCGCAGCGATGTTCACCGCCGTGGTCGTCTTTCCGACGCCGCCCTTTTGATTTGCGACCGCAATGATTCTGGTCTGCTCGGGCTTGGGAAGCTTTTTTCCGCGAAGTCCTCGCAGTGTCTTCCTGTCACGGAGGAGTTCTGCACCCACTGGGGATGCCGCTTCCGTGAATTGCTCTTCAAAAGTACGCTTGACGGGCTCAGTGCCGCGGCGACGCTCGGCTTGACGTCTGGGATCTGCCACTTCTGCTCCTCGGGTTGTTAGGAGTTCATTCTATCGGAGTGCCCCGACAATCGCGCTTCTGAACTTCTTTCGAGCGTTGTTTCACGTGAAACATCGGCCCCGCGCACGAACGTTGACTGCTTAATTTCTCCATCAAACTGACCGCGTTTCACGTGAAACAGTCGCGCCTCTCTACAGCACTTGTGATGTCCACAGGGCCTATCAACCGTTTCACGTGAAACACTATTCGGTTCCCAACTGTCTTGTGCTATACGTTGGCGGGAACGATATAGTTTACTCAATTCGAAAATTTTTAAATGAAGCGTTCAACAACCGAAGAGCGACGGCACGTTACGAGGAATTGCAGACTAAGCCGCCTCAAAAGACTATGACGTTTCACGTGAAACGGAAATCTAAAGGAAGCTACCGAAGGACCTGTCCCGAGCAGCGCCCGAAGTAACTACGAAGGACCGGAAAAATGACACTCCCTGCCGAACGTCCCGGCGACACTTCCGCAGACAGAAGCTCCAGAGCGGTGTTTCACGTGAAACATGAAACGGTGAAACAGCGCACGACGTGAAGTGCCAGCGGAGGCACGGCGTTATAACCGCCCGTAGTGCCTCAGGTTAAACGCATGGCTGTAAGTTCAAATACCTGCATTGCAGTCGAATGGAGGGAAGGCTGTCACAGACATATTTGCTGTTTCACGTGAAACGCTTAATTCCTTCGGTACGACACGGCATTAGAACCGTGGGGAGCCAGATAGCTCGGCCGGCTGCGATGTTTCACGTGAAACGGAAGTGCGGAGGTGCCAGAAAGTAAATAAAGAACGACCCGAACCGCAGGTGGCGACACCGGGGCGGCGAAATGAAGTTTCACAGCCTTAAGAACCGGCGTCTCTACCGCAGACGAAACCAAATGCCCGATGTTTCAAGTGAAACATTCGCGCAGCATTCGCTACTCGCGACACTGTTTCACGTGAAGCATCGCGCTGACGGCCAGACTCCGACTACAAAGCCTGAACCGCTCACTACTTCATCTTGACGACCTCAACTACCCTTGTGCCCTCGTCAGTTCCCCACACATCCACGTCCATCGTTCGCGCAGACTGTGCCCGGTATTTCCTGAGTTGCTTCTCGGCCTCGGCTACTTCAATCTCGGCCCGCTGCCCCTTGAGTGCGACAAGCCGTCCGCCGGGCTTGAGTAGTGGTAGCGTCCAGCGGAGTAGCTTCTTGAGGGCGGCGACTGCGCGGGCGGTCACGACGTCCACGGCATATGTCTTCGGTAGATCTTCGGCTCTGGCGCGGATGACGTTCACGTTCTCCAACGCCAGTTCATCGGTGACGAACTGGAGCCAGTCGGTGCGTCGTTCCATGGGTTCGATGAGGTCGACGTCAAGGTCAGGGCGAATGATAGCGAGAACCATTCCAGGAAATCCGGCTCCCGCCCCTACGTCCGCGATCCTCATCCCGTTGGGCACGAACTCCGACACGGCAGTCGAGTTCAGCAGGTGGCGCGACCACAAGCGGTCCAGCTCCCGCGGCCCAATGAGGCCGCGCAGCTCACCCTGCTCCACGAGCAGTTCTCCGAAGCGAACGAGCCGCTCCCACTCGCGAACACCAAAGTGACCTGCGCCGCCCTCCGGCGTGGGCTCCACTCTCACCACGTCAACACGCGCACTCGCCGGCTCCCACCCGGACTTCCTCGCATCCGACATCTCTACACGCTCCCTCTTCTACCACTACCTACAGAAACGGGGGCCAGCCGCAGCCAGCCCCCGCATCAGCGTTGCTTACTCGTCCGCGGACTCGGCGCTCTCCGCGCTCTCCCCGCTGTCGGCACTTTCCGCACTCTCAGCACTGTCGCCAGAGTAGTCGTCGTCGTAATCATCATCGGGAAGGGTGATGACCACGTGGCGGTCCTGGCCCACGCCCGACGAATCAGACACAAGCCCGGCGGCGGCCACGACGTCGTGGACCACCTTGCGCTCGAACGGGTTCATCGGCTTCATCGAGTAGGGCTCTCCGGTTTCCTCCACGCGGTCCACCGCGCGCTGTGCGATCTCCGCGATGTGGCGGCGGTGGCTGTCGCGGTAGCCAAGGATGTCGAGCATGAGGCGCGAACGCTCGCCGGTCTCCTGCTGGACCGCCAGGCGGGTCAGCTCCTGTAGCGAATCGAGTGCCTCGCCCTTGCGGCCGATGAGGCGCTTGAGCCGGCGGTCCCCGCCGTCGTCAGACACGATCGCCACGGAGGCGCGGTCGGCCTCGACACCGATCTCGATGTCCCCGTCGAGGTCCGCGATGTCGAGCAGCTCCTCGAGGTAGTCTGCAGCGATGTCGCCTTCTTGATCAAGCTTGGAAGTATCTTCGCTCATCTTTATCCCCTAAAAATTGCGCTTCTTTTGGTTCTGCTGGCGCTGCTTGGCCTGCTGCTTCTTGTTCTTCTTGGTCTTCGACCGCTGCCGCTCGGCCATCCGCCGCTCGTAGCGCTTCTGGGCGCGCTCGGCGTCGGTGAGTCCGTCGAGTCCCCGAATCTCATACTCTTCTTCGGCGATGTCGGCGGCGGCGCCGTTCACGACGTCGGCGGCGGGCTCAACGCCCTTCGCTGCGGCCTTCTTGGAGCGCTTTTTGCCGAGGGGCTGTTCGCGCTGACCCACCGACACTTCGGTGGCCGACTCTTCTTCCTCCGGCGGCAGGCCCTTGGCGATGCGCTTGGCGCGCAGCCGCTCCTGGCGGGCCTTATAGGCCGGCGAGCCGGGCGCGGGGTTCTTGGTGATAAGCCAAGTCTGCTGGCCAATGTTCCAAATGTTTCCGGTCAGCCAGTACACGAGCACGCCCACCTGGAAAACCGAGCCGGAGAACAGGTAGATCAACGGCATGCCGTAAAGCATATACTTCTGCATCTTGTATGCCGGGTTGTCCGGGTCCTGCGAGTCCTCGGGCAGGTTCTTCGTCATGATCTGCTTCTGCGAGAAGAACAGGGTGGCCATCATGAGGGCGATGAGCACCACGGCCACCACGATGACGTTCGTGGGCAGGGAAAAGCTGTTCGCCGTCGAGATCGAGGACACGAGCGGGGCGCCGAAGACCGTAGACTCGCCGATCTCCTGGGCCACGGCCTGGTTGATCGGGCCAATCGACGGGCGCTGGTACGAGACGGTGGAAATCGGCAAAACCGCGTAGAGCAGGCGGAAAAGGGAGAAGAAGATCGGCATCTGGATGAGCGCCGGGAGGCAGGCCGAAAACGGCGACGTGCCGTGGTCGCGGTAGAGCGCCATCATTTCTTCCTGCTGGCGCTGCTGGGAGACCTGGTCGGTACGCCCCTTGTACTTCTTCTGGATCTTGCGGATCTCGGGTGCGAGCTCCTGCGATGCGCGCGAGGCCCTGGTCTGCTTATTAAACAGCGGGATGATGAGGATGCGGATGATGATCGTGAGGCCCACGATCGACAGTACCCACGCGGGCCCGGCGCCCGCCTGCATCCCGATCGCGGTCAGTGCGGTGTGAATCCCGTACATGATGTAGGAAATGACCCACATGAGGGGGAAGAGGATGGTATCCACCTATACGCTCCTAAGCGTCGTGACCATCGCCATGGCTATCTGCCTGATGGTCGTGTTCTTGCTGTTCGCGCAGTGCGATGAGTTCTTTGTAGCCTAACGGCTTGGTGGGCCACTTTCCCTTTTCGGGAACCCAGTCCACCCCGCCCTTCGACCATTGATTACACCGCAGCAACCGCCAGATACTTAAAAGTGTACCTTTAATCGCGCCGTGAACTTCAATTGATTCGAAAGCGTAGGCCGAGCATGTCGGCTGGTACCGACACCGCCTGGGCTGACCTGCGGAAATGCTGCGCTGGTACCAGCGGATGCCGGCTTGCAGCGCGCGAGAGACGCCCTTAGCCACGCGTCACCCCCGCACGTTCGAGTTGCACGACGACGGCCCGGGTCAGCTCCTCGTAGCTCGCCTCCGCCGCGGCGGGTAGCGCGCGCACGACGACGAGCTCCGCACCGACGTCGAGGTGGTCCCTCATAATATGGCGAAGACGCCGGCGTACCTTGTTTCGTACGACGGCGTTGCCCACCTTCTTACTAACAGTGAAGCCGACCCGAGGGCCGGCTTGCGGTTCGCCCTTCACGACGTGAACGACGACGTATCTGTTTGCGCTGCGTAACCCCGAGCGGAAGGCGAAGCGGAAGTCCTCCGGCCTGCGCAGTCGGTTCGCTGCAGAGAGCATTTACGCAGAGAGCTTGGCGCGACCCTTACGGCGACGTGCGGCGAGGACGGCGCGTCCGGCGCGAGTGGACATGCGCTTGCGGAAACCGTGGGTCTTGGCGCGACGACGGTTGTTCGGCTGGAAAGTGCGCTTCGTAGTCATGGGTGACCACCTAAACTAGATCGGATAACGAAAACACTCCATGCGGAGCGCGTGTGCAAAGCACACATGACTTATCGAATTTACTGAAGAATTAGCCGAAAGGTCAAGGAACGCGCGCGGGGCGGTGATGGATATCTCAAGACCCCAAGAATGCCCAGACTGGAGTAATTCCATTTATTAATATCATCCACATTTTTCCTTCCCCTAAAGGTTAAAACTTTCGCGCGTGAACACGCCATTTGGGCCTGTGAATTACAACAGTGTAATATCCACACGTGTGCACAAGCCTGTGGATAACTAATCTGACTTTCCACATTTTATCCTCTACTATGAAGAGTCCCAGAAAAAATAGTGATCGGAGAAATGATGGACGGCTCACCTGCACGCGATGCATGGACAGCGGCCAGTGAGCTCCTCCGCGCCCAGGGCGACCTCTCCGACTCCCAGGCGGCCTTTGTGCGCCTCGCACACCCTCTCGCCACTGTGGACGACATCTTCATGATCGGCGTCGGCTCCGAGTTTGTGAAAAATTGGATTGCCGAGCACGTGTCCACCATCATGGAAAACCAGCTCTCGGCCATCCTCGGGCGGTCCGTGCGCCTGGTCATCTCCGTAGACCCCTCGCTCAC
Source organism: Trueperella sp. HMSC08B05 (assembly GCF_001808405.1). Lineage (NCBI taxonomy): Bacteria > Bacillati > Actinomycetota > Actinomycetes > Actinomycetales > Actinomycetaceae > Trueperella > Trueperella sp. HMSC08B05. The sequence goes on from NZ_KV793258.1 coordinate 23,835, forward strand.
CGAACAGCAAACCACACCGAACCAGCCCGTCCCGCAGTGGCAGGCCCCCGAGCGCCAGCTCCATGTGGTCGACAACGACGCCCCAGCCGATCCCGCAGGTCCGGGCGCAACCGGGATGCCGGCGTCGGGAACCCAACAAGAATCATCGAACCTCCAGGTGGCGCACGGTTTCCCGCCCGTGACGGACTTTGAGGATGCAACTGGCAGCCCGTCGTCGCCGGACCTGTTCGGACCCTCCTCGCACGACGTCGCTGACAAGCCCGCCGAAGCCGAACCGGTGCATCACATCCCGTCCGGGCTGGGCACAATGCTGCCGCGGATCGAGAAGAATCAGGACCAGTCGATCGCGAACCTCAACCCGCGCTACACGTTTGACAACTTCGTGATTGGCGAGTCAAACCGCTTCGCGCACGCCACTGCCCTCGCGGTCGCGGAGGCGCCGGGTTCCACCTACAACCCCCTGTTCCTCTACTCCGACTCGGGCATGGGCAAAACCCACCTCCTTCACGCGATCGGCAACTACTTCCTCAGCCTCTTCCCCGGATCGCGCGTGCTGTACACGAGCTCAGAAGAATTCACGAACATGTTCATCAACGCCATGATGCGCAAAGAGGGTCACAATTTTAAGAACCTCTTCCGATCGGTGGACATCCTGCTCATCGACGACATCCAGTTCCTCTCCCACAAGGAGGGCACGCTCGAGGAGTTCTTCAATACCTTTAACGCGCTGGCGACTGCGAACAAGCAGATCGTCATCACCTCCGACGTGGCGCCCCGGCTGCTCGACGGCTTCGAGGAGCGCATGATCTCGCGCTTTGCGTCAGGAATCGTGGCGAACATCGACCTGCCGAACCTCGAGACCCGAATCGCGATCCTGGAGAAGAAGGCAGCTTCCGAAAAGCTCATGGTCCCACGCGACGTGCTCGAATTCATTGCCTCGCGCATCACCACGAACGTGCGCGAGATGGAGGGCTCACTGCGGCGCGTGACCGCATTTGCCGGACTTTTCAATATGCCGGTCACGCTCGACGTGGCCGAAAGCGCGCTGAAGGACATGATGAGCGACCCGAGCTCGTTCACCGTGACTGCGGCGCTCATCATGAACCAGGTGGCCTCCTATTTTGGGATCACGGCCGAGGACCTGAAGTCGCCCACGAGGACCCGCTCACTCACCCAGCCACGCCACATCGCGATGTACATGTGCCGGGAAATGACCGACCTGTCGTTGCCGAAGATCGCCGAGTCCTTCAACCGCCGCGACCATACCACTGTGCTCAACGCACTGCGCAAGGTCGAGAGCCTCATGGCGGAAAAGCAGGAGATCTACAACCAGGTCGCCGAGCTGACCTCGCGCATCAAGCAGGCGGCCAAGGAACAGGCCCAGCTATCCGAGAACAGGTAGCTGCGCTCGCCGCTCGCTGTCCACATCATGTGTGATTAACCGAGCCAGTTTCTGCTCGAAACGTGTGGAGAAGTGGCCGAAAACTGCGAGCATATGACACTCAAAAGTGTCCCATCCACACCGGCGCCAAGATAGGCACAGGGTAATCCCACAGATATCCACAGGGATGAAAGCGCGAGGGATCGAGCGAAGATGGACTTATCCACGAAATCCACAAAGGCTACTACATCTACTACCCATGAACTTCCGAAATGACGACCTTGGCCACCGACTGCTCGAACGAATGGGCGCACGCGGGGTCGGATCGCTAAAGTAGGAGCCAGATAATAGAAAGTAGGTTTGACGGTGAAATTTAGCGTCGATCATAAGGAATTTACTGACGCCGTGACCTGGGCATCGCGCACGATCCCCTCCCGGCCGGCCAACGCCGTCCTTGCCGGCATTCACATCGTGGCCGAGGAGGACGGCACGGTCACGATGGGCGCACGCGATTCGGACATTTCCTCGCAAATTACTATCAACACGGCGAACGTGATGGTGCCGGGCGAGGTGCTGGTCAACGGCAAGCTGCTCGCCGAGATCTCGCGCTCCCTGCCCAATCAGCCGATCGAAATCGAGAGGGACGGCGGGAAGTTTGACATTTCCTGCGGCCGCTCGCACTTTACTCTCAAGACCATGGCCGCAGAGGACTACGCCGACCTGCCGGCGATGCCGCCGGTGATCGGCAAGGTGGATGGCGCGGAGTGGGAGAAGGCCGTCTCGCAGGTGACCATCGCTGCCTCGAATGACGACACGCTACCCATGCTCGTTTCCGTGTGCATCGAGATCGAGGGCGACCAGATTTCCCTCATGGCCACCGACCGCTACCGGCTCGCGATCCGCGATTTGGCGTGGGCCCCGGTGCACTCCGACTACTCCACCCGCATCCTCGTGCGCGCCTCGCGCCTGCTCGACGTCGCGAAGGCGCTCGGCACCGTGTCGGACGTGGAGATCTCGCTCCAGGATGAGGGGATGGGCGCGCTCATCGGCTTCTCGGCCGGCAACCGCCAGAACACGATCCAGCTCATCGATGGCGAATACCCGCAGGTCCGCTCGCTGTTCCCCACCGAGGTCAACGGTCACGTCGAGCTCGACCGCCTGGAGATCCTCGACGCGATCAAGCGCTCGCGTCTGGTGACGGAGAAGAATGCGGCCGTGCGCCTGTCATTCTCCGAGGGCGAGGTCATGCTCGAGGCCGGCCAGGGCGACAACGCTCAGGTCTCCGAAGTCCTGCCCGCCACGCTCGAGGGCGAGGACATCAAGATGGCCTTCAACCCGATCTTCCTGCAGGAAGGTTTCGCGGTGATTGACGAGCCGACCGTGCGCCTGTCGTTCACCCACCCCACCAAGCCGGCGGTGGTGACCTCCCAGGACAAGGATGGCAACGTGGAGGACGACTTCCGCCTGCTCCTCATGCCGATTCGGACTTTCGGCCAAAACTAGGTGTACATCTCCGATCTGGCCCTCAACGACTTCCGGTCCTACCGCGAGGTCGTGCTCGAGTTCGAGCCCGGAGTGGTGACCTTCGTGGGTGAGAACGGCCAGGGCAAGACGAACCTGGTGGAGGCCATCGGGTACCTGGCCACGTTTTCGTCGCACCGGGTGGCTGCCGACGCCGCGCTCGTGCGGCAGGGCGCGGGCGCCGGGGTCGTGCGCGCTAAGGTGCGGCGCGGGGAGTCGGAGACGATGGTCGAGGTGGAGATTATCACCGGCAAGGCCAACCGCGCCCGGATCAACCGGGGCAACGCCCGCCCGGCGGACCTTTTGGGGATCGTGCGGACCGTGGTGTTCGCCCCGGAGGACTTGAGCCTGGTCAAGGGAGATCCCGCGGATCGGCGCCGATTCCTCGACAACCTCATGATCCAGTTCCGTCCACGTTTGGCCTCGGTCAAGGCCGAGTACGAGCGGGTGCTCCGCCAGCGCGGCGCGCTGCTCAAGGCCCTACAAAAAACGCGGCGGCGCGGCGGGGTGGTCGACGAATCCTCGCTCGAGGTGTGGGACGACCAGCTCGCCCGCTACGGTGCGCAGATCATCGCCGCCCGCGCCGAGATCATCGCTGGCCTGCGCCCGCACGTGGCGAGCTACTACGCCGACGTGTCGGGTGGCAATGACGTCGCCCGCATCGACTACGCCGCTAATCTCGACGAACGCCGGAACTGGGCCCTTCCCACCGCCGCACAGCTCGCGGGAGAGGACGGCACCGAGCTGGCGGACGGTGTCGTGAAACACGAAACGGAGCTGCGGGACGCGGCGGCCGTCGAGGCGAAGCTGCGCGAGACGTTGCGCGAGTGGCACGGGGCGGAGATCGAACGTGGGGTGAACCTGGTGGGGCCGCACCGTGACGAACTTGAGCTTTCACTCGGCACGTTGCCGGCGAAGGGATTCGCGTCGCACGGGGAGTCGTGGTCGTATGCGCTGGCGCTGCGGCTCGGCTCGTGGGCCCTGCTGCGCGGGCACGAGTCCGGGGACTGGGCCGAGCACGAGGAGCCGATCCTTATCCTCGACGACGTCTTCGCCGAACTTGACTCCCGGCGCCGGCTGCGGCTGGCCCAGATCATCGCCAACGCCGAGCAGGTGTTCGTCACCGCCGCCGTGGGAGACGACCTGCCGCCACTCGGCGGGATCCGGTTTGCGGTGACCCGCGGGAAGGCGACGCGGCTCGACGACGGCGGCCGTACTGGCGGCGAAGGCGCGCCGGGCGGCGTCGTGACGGACGCTGACGTGGGACGTGACGTGGACGGTGGCGCGGATAGCGTGGGCAGCGATGGATAGGATCGCGCAGGCCAAGCGCGCGGCGGCGGAAAAGTACGGTGACGAGCTGCCTCTCGAGGCACTCGAGCGGGCACGGCTCATGGCCGAGGCCCAGGGCTGGGTGCGTGTGCGGATGGCGGCGCGGATTGAGCGGGAGGCCGAGCAAATCGGGGAGGACGTGGTGGTCCCCATCCCCGGGCAAGACGTTGGTTCCGGCTCGCGGCCCTCGAAGCGGGACCCGAAGCCGCTCGGCATCGTGTTTGACCACCTCGTGAAAACCCGGGGGTGGGGCACACAGCTGGAGATTGGATCGATGGCGGCGCGCTGGCCGGATATCGTCGGGGAGGCAATCGCGAACAACTGCCAGGTGGAGAGCTTCGAGGACGGGGTGCTGACGCTGCGGGCGGGGTCGACGTCGTGGCAGACGCAGATGCGCGCGCTGTCGGCCTTCCTCGACAAGCGGTTGGAGGAGGAGCTGGGCCCCGGCGTCGTGAAAGAGATCGTGGTGGGCGGGCCGTTCGCGCGCTCGTGGAAGCACGGGCGCTACTCGGTGCCAGGGCGCGGACCGCGGGACACCTACGGGTGAAGAGGCGGTTGCCGGGGGACGGCGTCGTCGGAAAGATGTCCACGGGCCACGCTCACGAGTTTCGAACCTCTGTGGGAGGACATGTGGCGAGATTTTGCGTCCAAAACGCGCTATAATTGGTTTTTGGTCTCATGGTGTAGATACCTACCCAAACGGGCCTCAATGCCTTCCAGGCGATCCTAGGGCTTATTTAGAGATGTAGACCACAGGTAGAGGAGTTGCCAAGCGTGGCTGAAAATAATCGGATCGGCGCGGTCTCGGAGGACCAGTCGTACGACGCGTCGAACATCACCGTCCTTGAGGGGCTCGAGGCCGTCCGGAAGCGCCCGGGCATGTACATCGGCTCCACCGGCGAACGCGGCCTGCACCACCTGGTCTACGAAGTGGTTGACAACTCGGTGGACGAGGCGCTCGCCGGCTACTGCGATCACATCGAAATTACCCTGCTGGAGAACGGCGGGTGCCGGGTGGCCGATAACGGCCGCGGTATCCCGGTGGATATTCACCCCACGGAGGGCCTGCCAGCCGTCCAGGTGGTCATGACCGTGCTGCACGCGGGTGGCAAGTTCGGCAACGGCGGCTACGCCGTGTCAGGCGGTCTGCACGGTGTGGGCGTGTCGGTGGTCAACGCGCTGTCGACGCGCATGGATACCGAGGTCCGGCGCGACGGCTACGTCTGGCGGATTTCCTACGAAAACGGCGTGCCCGTGGCGCCCTTGGAGAAGGGTGAGCCCACCACCGAAACCGGCACCACGCAGACTTTCTGGCCCAACGGCGACATCTTCGAAACCACCACGTTCGACTTCGAGACCCTGCGCCACCGCCTGCAGCAGATGGCGTTCCTCAACAAGGGCCTGCGCATCACCCTGATCGACGAGCGGCCGCAGGCCGTTCCGGAGGGCGAGGAGGTCGTGGGCACGGAGGACTCGCTCGCGGCGGAGGAGCGCCCGCACCTCGAGGTCTCCTACCATTACGACGGCGGCCTGCTCGACTACGTGCGCCACATCGTCAAGACCAAGAAGGTCGAACCCGTTCACACCGACCCGATCTACTTCGAGTCTGAGGACGAGGAGAAGAAGATCTCGGTGGAGGTGGCCATGCAGTGGACCGCGTCGTATTCCGAGACCCTCCACACCTTCGCTAACACGATCAACACCACCGAAGGCGGCACGCACGAGGAGGGATTCCGCACGGCGCTGACCTCGGTGATCAACAAGTACGCGCGTGACAAGGGCCTGCTCAAGGAGAAGGACCCGAACCTCTCGGGCGATGACATCCGCGAGGGCCTTGCCGTCGTCATCTCCGTCAAGCTTGGCGAGCCGCAGTTCGAGGGCCAGACGAAGACGAAGTTGGGCAACACGGAAGCCCGCACCTTCGTCCAGCAGCAGACGTACGCCCACATCTCCGACTGGTTGGACATGAACCCGTCGGAGGCGAAGGAAATCATCCGCAAGGCCACGCAGGCCTACCAGGCGCGCATCGCAGCGCGGAAGGCGCGCGAGGCGACGCGTCGCAAGTCGGTGCTGGAGTCGGCGTCGATGCCGGGCAAGCTCAAGGACTGCACGTCGCGTAACCCCGAAGAGTGCGAAATCTTCATTGTGGAGGGTGATTCGGCGGGCGGCTCGGCCGTCAACGGCCGCGACCCTCGCCACCAGGCGATCATGCCGATCCGCGGCAAGATCCTCAACGTGGAAAAGGCGCGGCTCGACCGGGCGCTCAGCTCCGACTCGATCCAGAACCTCATCACCGCGTTCGGCACGGGCGTGGGCGAGGAGTTCGACATCGACAAGCTGCGTTACCACAAGATCGTCTTTATGGCCGACGCCGACGTGGACGGCCAGCACATCGCCACCCTGCTGCTCACCCTCGTCTACCGCTACATGCGCCCGCTCATCGAGGCCGGCTACATCTACCTGGCGATGCCGCCGCTGTACCGTATCAAGTGGACGAATGCCACGCACCAGTATGTGTTTTCCGACGCCGAACGCGACGCGGTGCTGAAGGAAGGCATGGCCGCCGGCAAGAAGCTACCCAAGGCCGAGGGCCAGGGCATTCAGCGCTATAAGGGCCTGGGCGAGATGAATGATTCGGAGCTGTGGGACACCACGATGAATCCCGAAACCCGCACGCTCAAGCGGGTCAACATCGGGGAGGCCGCCGCCACGGACGAGGCCTTCTCTATCCTCATGGGTGAGGACGTGGGTTCGCGCCGTAGCTTCATCCAGCGCAACGCCCGTGACGTGCGATTCCTCGACATCTAAGGATTAATCGTGAGTGAGAATACTGTGAACTTTGAACACGGCAGCATCAAGGATGTCGACCTCCAGCGCGAGATGGAGACCTCCTACCTTGACTACGCCATGTCGGTCATTGTGGGGCGCGCCCTGCCCGATGTGCGCGACGGCATGAAACCCGTCCACCGCCGCGTCATCTACGCGATGTGGGATGGCGGCTACCGGCCCGATTCGGCGTTCTCGAAGTCGGTGAAGATCGTCGGCGACGTCATGGGTCACTACCACCCGCACGGTGACGCCGCCATCTACGACACGATGGTCCGCATGGTCCAGCCGTGGAACCTGCGCTACCCGCTGGTGGCCGGCCAGGGTAACTTCGGTACCGCGGGTGACTTGGGTGCGGCCGCGCCGAGGTACACCGAGGCGCGGATGGCTCCCCTGGCTGTCGAGATGGTCCGCGATATCAACGAGGATACGGTCGATTTCCAGCCCAACTTCGACGGTTCCGTCCAAGAGCCCGTGGTGCTGACCTCCCGCATCCCGAACCTGTTGATCAATGGTTCGGAGGGCATCGCGGTGGGCATGGCAACCTCGATCCCGCCGCACAACCTGCGCGAGATCGCCGCGGGAGCCCAGTGGTACCTCGAGCACCCGGACGCCACGCGCGACGAGCTGCTCGCCAACCTCATGATGCGTATCTCCGGCCCCGACTTCCCCACCGGCGCCACGATCCTGGGCACCAAGGGCATCGCGGATATGTACCGCACAGGCCGCGGCACGATCACCCAGCGCGCGAAGGTGGAGATTGACGAGGTCAACGGCCGCACGTCGCTCGTCATCTCCGACCTGCCCTACCAGGTCAACCCCGACCGCCTGCTTGACCGCATGGTGGAGGGCGTCAAGGACGGGCGGCTGTCCGGCATCGCCGACATCCGCGACGAGTCCTCGGGCCGCGCGGGCCAGCGCATCGTGGTCGTGCTCAAGCGGGACGCCGTGCCGAAGGTGGTGCTCAACAACCTCTACAAGCACACCCAGCTGCAGAACAACTTCTCGGCCAACATGCTCGCGCTGGTCGACGGCGTGCCGCGCACCCTCTCGCTTGACGGATTCATCCACTACTGGGTGCAGCACCAGGTAGAGGTCATCAGCCGACGCACCGCCTATCGCCTGCGCAAGGCCGAAGAGCGCCTCATGATCCTCGAGGGCCTGGTCAAGGCGCTCGACATGCTGGACGAGGTCATTGCCCTCATCCGGCGTTCGCCCACGGTGGAGGAGGCCCGCACCGGGCTCATCGAACTGCTCGCGATCAACGAGATCCAGGCCGACCATATCCTCGCCATGCAGCTGCGACGCCTGGCCGCCCTCGAGCGGCAGAAGATCGTCGAGGAGCGGGACGAGAAGCTCGCCCTGTGCGAGGACTACCGCGACATCCTGGCCAAGCCCGCCCGCCAGCGCGCGATCATCTCCGAGGAACTGAACGAGGTGGTGGACCGCTACGGCGACGACCGCCGCACCATCATCCTCCCCTTCGACGGCGAAATGACCGTGGAGGACCTCATCCCCGAGGAAGAGATAGTGGTGACCGTGACCCGCTCGGGCTTCATCAAGCGCACCAAGGTCTCCGAGTACCGCGCCCAGCGCCGCGGCGGCAAGGGCGTCAAGGGGACGACGCTGCGCAGTGACGACGTCGTGGAGCACATGGGGATCGCCTCAACACATGATTGGCACCTGTTCTTCACGAACCTCGGCCGGGTCTACCGGGTCAAGGGATACGAGATCCCCGAGGGCTCGCGCGAATCGAAGGGCCAGCACGTGGCGAACGTGCTCGCGTTGCAGCCGGGCGAAGAGATCGCCTCCGCCTTCACGCTGCGCACCTACGACCAAGCCGACTACCTGGTGCTCGCCACAGAGGACGGCATGGTGAAGAAGACCAAGCTGGCCGACTACGACTCGGCCCGCACCGGCGGCCTCATCGCCATCAACCTGCGCGAACACGTGGACGGCTCCACCGACCAGGTGGTCTCCGCCCAGCTCATCAACGAAGGCGACGAGCTCATCCTCGTGTCCCGCCAGGGTCAGTCGCTACGCTTCACAGCCGACGACTCCTCGCTCCGGCCCATGGGCCGCGCCACTGCGGGCGTGCGCGGCATGAAGTTCCGCGACGGCGACTCGCTGCTCGCCATGGAAGTGGTGCGCGAGGACTCGGAAGTCTTCGTCATCACCGACGGCGGCTTCGCCAAGCGCACCAGCGAAGACCAGTACAGGCCCCAGAACCGCGGCGGCCTCGGCATCCGTGTGGCCAAGGTGGCTGAAAACCGCGGCGAGCTGGTGGGCGCGCTCATCACCAAGCCCGGGGACGAGGTCGTGGTGATCATGGAGGGCGGCAAGGTGGTCCGCTCGCGCGTGGACGAAGTCAACCTCACCGGACGCAACACCCAGGGCGTGCGTTTCGTCCGCCCCGATAGCGGCGACCGCGTGCTCGCGATGGCGCCCGTCTTCGAGTCGGACAGCGTTGACAGCGCTGACAGCTCGGATTCCGCCGATTCCGCGGACACTGTCGCCTTGGGCGAGACGGTCGGATCCGGCGACTCGGTCGCAGCCGATGAGGACGTGGCCGCGCCTGTGGACGCGGGCGGGGCAACGGCGTCGTCGGACCAGATCGACAATCAGCCCCAAGAAGGGTGAGCGGGCGCGCAAAAAGCGGTAGCGTCATACCAGTAGCAACATCAACGACGGAGATCTCTCATGACCGAGACCACGCATACCCCCGATAGCGTCGACGCGGCGGAGGAGCGGCTGGACGTTGGCATCAGCCGCGTCCGCATGACTATCTCGCGCATCGACCCGCTGTCAGCGCTCAAGCTGTCCTTCCTCGTGTCGGTGGGTGTGGGCATCATGATCGTCATCGCCGCGATCCTCCTGTGGTTCACGCTTGACGCCATGCACGTGTGGGCGCGTATCGACGAGCTGCTCGTGACGCTGAACTCGGCGCCGCTGCTCGAGCTGGGTCAGTTCATGCAGTTCGGGCGCGTCGTCTCGTTCGCCGTGGTGGTGGGCGTTATTGAGGTCGTGCTCATGACCCTGTTCGGCACGGTCATGGCACTGCTCTACAACGTGGTGGCTATGCTGGTCGGCGGGCTCGGAATCACTGTCACTGACGAGTAGCCCGGGTGGCTCGCTCGCGGGCGGCTCGGTGGGCCGGCCAGCGGTTGGCGGACGCGGCGGCAGAAATGTGACGTCGAGCGCTCAGGTCATATCCGGTTTGGAGAAGTGCGGGAGAATGAGTTAACCTAATTCGGCATCCGTTAGGAACGGGGCGTATAGCTCAGTCGGTTAGAGCGCCACACTGATAATGTGGAGGTCCGTGGTTCGAGTCCACGTACGCCCACTCGTTAATCGAGGAAGGTCACGATGAAGAGGTTTGCTCTGGTATGTTTGGCCGGCCTGGGAGGCTACATCGTGTTCCTCCAGGTTCAGAAGAACATGCAGCGTCAAGCCACGTGGCAGCAAGTGACCGACCCGGTTGATCTTTAAGGGGCCTTGGCGCAATTGGTAGCGCACCTGCTTTGCAAGCAGGGGGTTACGGGTTCGAGTCCCGTAGGCTCCACAAATGAATTCCGCTAAATATCAACGAAAAGCCACCATCATCGTTTTTCGGATATCGAGTTGGATACCCATGGAAACGGCGTCTCGGTAATTGAAGGCGTCCACGCACTAAGCACGACAAACCCAGGATCCCGGGCCATTCAGCGCGGCCGAAACATCTGGGGGCGGGGTGCGTATCGCACCCCGCCCCCAACAGATAGGCTGTGTCTCAATCCCCGTCAGCGGCTAGCTGACCGGAATCTGGCTCGGACTAGTCTTCCTTGTCCTCGTCGATGAGGCCCGCTGCCTCAGCGGCCTCCTCCTCGCGAGTCTTGGCCACCTTCTCCTTCAGCTCCTCTTCCTTGAGCTCCGCCTCCGAGACCTCCTCCTGGATGACCTCATGAGCGGCGGCCTGCTCCTCGACCTTATCCTTCGCAGGGGTCTCGGAATCCTCCGGCTTGGCAGCCGACTCATCCGTGGGCACCGAGACGTCCTCCCAGTAGGCTTCGGCCCACGGGTCCTGCACCGGCTTCGAGCGCGCCCACGCCACGTACGCTGCAACGGCGCCCGCGCCAGCAACGGCCAGGAAGCCAACCCACTTGCGCAGGCCACGCTTCTTCTCCGGCTTGGCCAGCTCCTTCTTCGACGCCGCGACCACAGCGTTCGCGCGCGTGGCCAGGTCGCCAGAACCGGACTTTGCCTCTTCGAGGGCGGCGTGAGCAGCACGCTTGGCACGCGGCAGGTAGTCCTCCCGCACCAGCGCCGACGTCTCCTCATACCGGCTGGTCGCATCGGCGACGAGCGGGCGGGCCTTCTCCGCGGCGTCGTGAGCGGCGTCGTTAGCCTTGTCGTAAGCGTCCTTGACGTAGGGCGCGGCCTTCTCGTACGCGTCGGGGGCGGCGTCGTTAGCCTTGTCGTAAGCGTCCTTGACGTAGGGCGCGGCCTTCTCGTACGCGTCGGCGGCAAGCGGCTCCGCCCAATTGACCGCGGCTCGCACCGAATCCTTCACGAGGGAGCCAAGCTGGCTACCAACCTCTGCCGCACGCTCGGCCAGCGGCTCAACCTGGTCGGCCACCTTCTCCTTCGTGCTCTTCTTCTTGAACAAAGACATGTTTACCTCCACTGCTGGACGGCGTTGTGCCGCGCGTAACCCTTATCTTTCCACGTAGAGCTCCGTTTCGCAGGACGCTAGCCGAATTACCTCGGCAAACAGGGCCCCTTTTCGTTGACAGAGTAAATTTCGCCGATAGCGGTGTACCCAAATGAATGCGTGGAGAAAACCGGCCCGACCTGCGCGGGTGTGGGAGGATTAGCCCTATGGAAGCAACACTGCATACAAATTACGGAGACATCAAGATTGACCTCTACCCGGAGCACGCTCCGGAGACGGTCGCGAACTTCACCGAGCTTGCCACCGGCAAGCGCGAGTGGCTCAACCCCCGCACGGGCGAACCCACCACTGACCCGCTGTACGACGGCGTCATTTTTCACCGCGTCATCGCCGGCTTCATGATCCAGGGCGGCGACCCGCTCGGCACCGGCACCGGCGGCCCGGGCTACCGTTTCGACGACGAAATCGCCCCCGAGCTCAACTTCACCGAACCCTACGTGCTCGCCATGGCCAATGCCGGCAAGCAGGGCGGCCGCGGCACGAACGGCTCGCAGTTCTTCATCACGGTTGCCCCCACCACGTGGCTGCAGGGCAAGCACACCATCTTCGGCAAGGTCAACGACGCCGACTCGCAGGCTGTCGTCGACTCCATCGCCGCCGTTGAGACCGGCCCGATGGACCGCCCGGTGGAGGACGTGGTCATTAACTCGGTGACGGTCGCCGACTAGCAGATGTACGACGCCGAAAGGTCCGGGATGTCGGACCACAATCGCGAAATTCCCGGTTTCCGGAGGCGGATGGCCGTTCGGCGTCGTAATCCTGCCCCTGCCACGACCGTGCTCATCGTGGCGTGTGGGATCATGGCTCTTGTGGAGCGGCTGCAACCCCAGGTGGGGGTGGAGCTCATGTTCTACCCTCCGCTCGCACAGGTGCAGCCGTACCGTTTCATTACGTCCGCCTTCCTCCACAGCGGCTTTTGGCATTTGGTGCTCAACATGTATGCCCTGTGGCTGCTCGGGCGGGTGCTCGAGCCGGCGCTCGGCAGGGTGAGGTACCTGGCGCTCTACTTCTTGTCCGCGATCGCGGGTAACGCCGCGGTGTATGGGGTGGCGAACTTGACCGGAGGGTGGAACGTGGGCGCGGTGGGTGCGTCCGGCGCGATCTTCGGGTTGTTTGGCGCGCTCGTCATTCTCTCGCGCAAGGTGGATGCGAACATGTCGGGAATCTTCACGATCCTGGGCGTTAACCTCGTCTACAGCTTTGTGGTTCCAGGGATCTCGTGGGAGTCGCACGTGGGCGGGCTGATCGTGGGCGCGCTGCTGACCTGGGCGTGGATATCCATCCGCGAGAGCTTCCCGGCGAGGCGTAAGCGCACTGTTCTTGAGGTCGCCGCCGGCCTGCTGGTGCCGGTGCTGACGGCCCTCGTTCTGTGGATTTAGCGGCAACGACGCCGCGTTACCTCCCCTGCATTTTTAGCCTCATCTATCCCCAGGTGTGGTTTACCCTGTGGAGAATTACATGAGTGTAATTCGAGTTGTCCTCAGCTGTGGCTTGGCCTGTGGAGAATTACATGAATGTTATTTAGGCGGGCGTGAAGCTAACTCGTGAATCTGAAAGGTTCCGTGCTGAAAACCGAGCTTTGTGGGCCCAGACTTACCAGTTAGTAACCCCCGACGCCTGCGCCGGGCTGGGCGGTCAGTGAGCGCGCTACTTCCAGCCCATCGTCATGAGGAAGCCCACCAGCATGAAGCCGATGCCCACGAAGATGTTGATGTTACCGTTCGACAGACCGGGGATCGGGAAGCGACCGCCGGTGATGTAGGCGATGACGATGATGATCAGGCCGAGCACGGCGAGGCCGACCATGACGGGAACCCACCAGCGCGGGGACTGTTCGGGGGCCGCGGCCTTGCGGTTCTCCTGGGCGTGCTGCTGGGCAATCCTGCGCTCAACGACCTTCTTGCGCTTCTTCGATTCGGGCATCGCTCATCCTTCTATGCGGAACGTACCCCCAAATCCTATACGGATAAAAGGAAAAACGGGAATCATCCACAGGGTTAGTTTTCGCATCTGGGGAAGGTGGGAGGGATGAAATACACTATGCTTGAGCCAGTCAATTCGAGGAGATGATATGAAGGCGGACCAAGCACGGCGTAAACCATCCCTGTTCGGCCGTATCCTTGGTGTCATTGGGGAACTGATGATCACTGCTGGGCTCGTCATTGGGCTGTTCATTGTGTGGCAGATCTGGTGGACGGATATTGAAGCGAACCGTGAGCAGCAGGCCGCGATTGTCACGTTGCGTCAGGAGTACGGCGAGGTTGCTGACGACGGGATTGCGGAGCCGCAGCCGGGCCCGCCGCCGGAGTGGTCGGGGCCCATGGGGGTGGGTGAGACGATCGGCATCATGCGTATCCCGGCATTTGGCTACGAGTATGCTTACACGATCCAGAACGGCACGGACTTGACCACGGTGCTCGATAAGGGTTCGTTCGGCAGGTATACGGATACGGCGTTCCCGGGCGAGGTGGGTAATTTCTCGACGGCGGCCCACCGGCAGACGTACGGCGCGCCGATGATGAACGTGCAGAACTTGAAGGAGGGCGATGCCGTGGTGGTGGAGACCGCGGACGCCTTCTACGTATACAAGATCATCGCGGATGAGATCGTGTCGCCCACGGACGTGTGGACGATCGCGCCGGACCCGTTCATGGCACTTGATTCGCTGAAGAATGGCATGCCGGTGTCGGAGGCCACGCGCCGCCTGCTGACGATCACCACGTGCCACCCGCCTTTCGTGTCGAATGAACGCTGGATTGTCCACGCCGAGTTCGATTACTGGACGAAGCGTGAGGATGGCCTGCCGAAGGAGCTTGTTGACCCGGCGACCCCCGCGGTGGAAGGAGCGAACTAATGTACGGAGCGATTTGGCGCATGCTTCCGGGCCCGACATGGCTGAAGGTCCTGGAGGCCCTTGCCCTGATCTTTGGCGTGGTCTACCTGCTGTTTGAGTATGCCTACCCGTGGGTCATGGAAAACACTCACTTAGTGGATAACACGGTCGGCGAGTGACCCCGGCGGGGTCCGCCTCGCCCAGTTTCACGCCAAGAAAGTAGCGCGGCCAAGCTTTGCTTGGCCGCGCTGATTCCTATTTGCTCGATTCGTCCGTCGGTGCCGGATCAGTGGGTTGCTCACTCGGATCCTGACTCGGTTGCTCGCTTGGCTCCGTGGTGGGGGGCGCCACAATCTCCTTGGCGATCACCAGTTCGACGCGCTGGTTGTATGGCACCTTCCCGGCGGCCGGATTCATGGATAGCACGGTGCCGGGCTCGGCCTGGTCGGTTTCCACCTCGGAGATCGAGATCGACTGAATCCGCAGGTCGTTGGCGAGGAGGGCTTCGGCGTCGTCGATGTTCATCCCGCGCACATCCGTCAGCACCACGTCACCGGACGCGACCACCAGGTTGACCTGGCTACCGCGCTTGACGGTGTTGCCGGCCTCGGGCGAGGTGGCGGACACTGTGTCCTTCGCCAGCCCGGGCACGTCCTCGATGTCGACCCGCCCCACCCGCAGGCCTGCGTTCTCTAGGATCTCCTTCGCCTGGTCCTGGGTGTAGACGCCGTTGGCGACGTCGGGAACCTTCACCGAGCCGACGCCGGAGGAGAAGTGGACGGTGACCGTGTCGCCCTCGTTGACCGTGCCGGCGATCGGCGGGTTGGAGGAGACGTAGATCCCCTCGGGGATCTTGTCATCCTCGACCGGGTCGCCCACGTTGAGCACGAGGTTGCGCTCCTCGAGCGCGGCCCGCACCTGGCTTTCGTTCATGCCGGTCAGATCCGGCACGGTGGTCTGCGCGACCGTGGCGGTCGGCTCCTCGGGGGCGCGGTTGGCGTTGTAGATCGCGTACCCGATTCCGGACATGGCGAGGATGGTCAAAATAATGCCGAGCACGATGAAAAGCGTGTTCCGCGAGCGCTCCTCGGCGGGCGGGATCGAGGTCTGCGTGGACGTCTTCGTCACCTGCGACGGCGGCACGGACGCGACCTGCGTGGGCGGCGTTGAGACCTGCGTGGGCGGCGTCGAAACCTGCGTGGGTGCGGACATCACCTGGGTCTGCCACGAGCCGACGGCCGGAGCACTCACCTCCCCGCCACGGATGGCGGACAGGAGGTCGGCCCGCATGTCGGCCGCGCTCTGGTAGCGGTCCTCGCGGCGCTTGGCCAGCGACTTCGTCACCACCCTGTCGAGCGACTCGGGGATGTCCGGCGCGATCGACGTGGGCGCCGGCGGTTGCTGGGACACGTGCTGGTAGGCGACCGCCACCGCGGAGTCCCCACGGAACGGCGGTTGACCGGTGAGCAGCTCGAACAGGACGCAGCCGGTGGAATACAGGTCAGATCGGGCGTCGACAACCTCGCCACGCGCCTGCTCCGGCGACAGGTACTGGGCGGTGCCCACCACCGAGTTTGTCTGCGTCATCGTGGCCGACGAATCGGCCACGGCCCGCGCGATGCCGAAGTCCATCACCTTGACCTTGCCGTCCGGGGTCAACATGATGTTGCCCGGCTTGATGTCGCGGTGAACGATGCCCTCCCGGTGCGAGTACTCGAGCGCCGACAGGATCCCGACGACAATCTGCACCGCCTCGTCAATAGGCAGGGCGTCCCCGTTGCTCAGCAGCTGGGAGACGGTGCGGCCCTTGACGTACTCCATGACGATGTAGGGAAGCGAGAGGGTGCGACCGGATTCGGAAATGACGGTCTCTTCGCCCGTGTCATACACGGCCACGATCGAGGGATGGTTGAGGGCGGCGGCGGACTGCGCCTCGCGCCGGAAGCGCGCGATGAAGGTGGGATCCTGGGCGTGGTCGGTGCGCAACACCTTGATGGCGACCGTGCGCGAAAGCCGCGTGTCGTAGCCCAAGTGCACCTGAGCCATGCCTCCGCGGCCGATCAGGTCGCCGACCTCATAGCGGTCGCCGAGGATACGGGGTACGTCAGCCATGCCGAACTTTCCTTTCCCTCACACCTTCAAACATACTGCCCCACATCGGCGCGTGATTGCCAACTAGTGAGGTCACGAAACGATTACAGTTCATTGGCCCACCACCGCGTCGATGACGGCCCGTGCGACCGGCCCGGCGTTGGACCCGCCGTCGCCCCCGTTCACGACGAGCGCGGCCACCGCCACCTTCGGATCGTCCGTCGCGTCGAACCCGGCGAACCACGCGTGCGGCTCCACCCCGGCGCCGACCTCGGCCGAGCCTGTCTTGCCCGCCACTTGCACGTAGTTCAGCGCGGCGTACGACCCGGTGCCCTTGTTTACGACGTCGATCATCATCGACCGCATCTGCTCGGCGGTGCTCTTCGAGATCGGGTTGGAGAACGTGGTGGGCGCGGTGGTGGACAGTACCCCGAGGTCCGCGGTGAACGTCTGGTCCACGAGGTAGGGGGTCATGAGGCGCCCGTCGTTGGCCACCGCCGCCGCGACCATAGCCATCTGCATTGGTGATGCGAGGATGTCGCGCTGGCCGAAGGAGTCCATGGCGAGAGCGGCGTCGTCGGCCGGCTCGGGAAACTGTGAGGGGCGGACGGACAGCGGGATGTCGAGGTCCTGCCCGAAGCCGAACGCCTCGGCCATGGCGCGCATCTTCTCCGCGCCCAGGTTCAGGCCGCCGATCGCGAAGGCCGTGTTGCACGACTGGGTGAACGCCACGCGCAACGGCACCGTGCCCGAGCCGTCCCCGCACTGGCGCTGGCCGGGGTTGTAGATCTCGTGCGACGTGCCGGGCGGAGAGTAGGTGTAGGGGGCCTCGACGCCGGAGTCAGCGGTCAGCCCGTTCTCGATCATGGCAGCAGCGGTAATGAGCTTGAACACTGAGCCGGGTGCGTAGAGGTCGTCCCCGATCGCCCGGTTGAGCAGGGGTTTGGCCGGGTCCGCGTTGAGGGTCTCCCACGCGGTGGTCGCCTCCTCGCGGTTGTGCGAGGCGATCTGGTTCGGGTTGAACGTGGGTTTCGAGACAAGCGCGAGGATCTTCCCCGTGGACGGCTCGATCGCGACGACGGCGCCCTGCCTGTCCCCAAGTGCATCCCACGCGGCCTGCTGCGCAGCCGGGTTAATGGTGAGCGAGACGGCCCCGCCCTCCGGGTCCGCGTCCGTCAGCAACTCCTGCAAGTGCTGGGTGGCCAGCTGCGAATCGGATCCGCCCAGGATCCCGTTCTCCGCCCGCTCGATCCCAGTGATCGCGTTATGAATCACCGAAAAATAACCCGTGACCGGCGCATACAGCTCCGGCTGCAGGTAGGTGCGCAGGTAATTATAAGGAGAGTCGATCTTCTCGATCCCCGTGATCGCCTCACCCGCCACGATGATCGGGCCGCGCTTGACCCCATACTCCTTATATAGCGTGCGGGCGTTGCGTGCGTCCGCATTCAACGAGGGCGCTCGGAAGAACTGCAACGACGTCGCCGCCGCCATGAGTGTCAAAAACATGATCGTCACGACGACCGATAGCTTGCGTAGCGGCGGATTCATCGGACCACCTCTGTGGGGTAGCGGTCGGCGTCGGAAGCGCTATCGGCAGGACCGCCGGGCGCGCCGGCGTCGTCGGAAGCCTCGGTGTTACGCGAGGCGGAGGGCCAGTCGGAATTGGGCCAGTCGTCGTCGGGAGAATCGGGCAGCGACGGCAACGGCGCGGAGGAGGGCAACGCGGGGCGGCGGGCGGCATCGGACATGCGGATGAGCAGGCCGATGATGATCCAGTTCGTCAGCAGCGCCGAGCCGCCGAGGGAAAGGAACGGGATCGCGAGGCCCGTCAGCGGGATAATGCCCGTGACGCCGCCGGCCACGATAAAGCACTGCAAGCCCACGGTGAAGCCGAGGCCGGAGGCGAGGAGTTTGCCGAAGCCGTCGCGGAGGTCGAGCGCGGTTTTGAACGCGCGCTGAACAAGGAGGAGGTAGATCGAGAAGATTGCGAGCAGGCCCATGAGGCCCAGCTCCTCCCCGAAGGACGCCACGATGAGGTCGGAGTTCGCGGCGAACGTGTTGCCAGGATACCCGCGGCCGAGGCCCGTGCCGAGCAACCCGCCCGACGCCATCCCGAACCAACCCTGGACAATCTGCCACGAGCCGTACTTGGCGTTGTAAACCTCTGGGTCGAGGGCGTGGAGCCAGATGTCGAAGCGGGCCTGAATGTGCGGCATGATCTGGACGAGGAAATACACGCCGATCGTGGTGAGGATCCCGCCGATCACGATCCACGACACGCGCTCGGTGGCCACATAAAGCATCGCCACGAACAGGCCAAAGAAGAGGAGAGCCGTGCCGAAATCCTTCTCCATCGCGAGGATGCCCATGCAGCCCATCCAACCCACGAGCAGGGGGCCGAAGTGGCGTGCACGCGGCAATTGGATGCCCAGCACTTTCTTGCCGGCAAGCGCCAGGTTGTCGCGCTGGCTGACCAGGTAGCCCGCGAAAAACACCGCGAAGAAGATCTTGGCCAGCTCGGCCGGCTGGTAGGAAAAACCGGCCACCTGAATCCAAATGCGGGCGCCGTAAATCGACACGCCAAGGCCCGGCACCATCGGCAAAAGCAACAGGATCGTGCCGAGCGCGAGCGAAATGAACGTGAAGCGGCGCAGCGCCCGATGGTGGACCACCACGGCCGTGGCCACCATGAGCACCACGCCCACGCCCGCCAACATGAACTGCCCGCCCACAAGCGGAGCGTTCCCCTTGGCAACCAGCGAATAGTCAATCCGGTGAATCATCACCAGGCCCAGGCCCGTGAGGGTCACCGCGATTGGGAAAAACACCGGGTCCGCCCACGGCGCCCGCCAACGGATCACGAGGTGAGCCACGAAAATGAGGCTGGCGGCCGCGCCCGCCACCATCCAGAAATTCTCTGGAAGCGCCGAGACCTCCTCCACGCTCACGCTGTGGTGCACGATCACCCACGCCTGCAGGCACGCCGCCAGCGCCAGGATCAGGAGAAGGAGCTCGCGGAAACGGCCCGTCCGGGCGGTCTTCTGAGTCACCACGCTCATTGCCTCTCCTCCCGTGGGTCCGTGGGGGCCGGGACCGTGGTGCCGCTGGTCGGGGCGGGCGTCGTCGTCGGGGCCGGTGTCTGGCCGGACGGATCTCCGGACGGATCGCGCGAAGGCTCCGTGCCCGTCGTCGGGAACGCGGACGGCTCAGGGGTTGGGCGCTCGCCGACGATCGGGTCCGGCTCGCGCACCTGCGCCGACAAATCCGCGACGACCGTCCGCGCCTCCTCCAACGACCCGCGCGTGATCGGCTCGGCAATACGCGCCTGGGCCACCGCCTTAAGGCTCACCACCTCAACGTCCGTCTTCTCATGCAAATGGGACAGGGTGAGCGGGCCGAGCTTTTGCGGCACGCCCTGGAAAATCGCCACCTTCCCGCCCGCTTGCGTCACGTAATACTGGGTCTGGGTCCACGCATACGCGCCAAACAGGGAGCCCGCAAAAATGCCGAGCACCGCGATCGTGGCCGCAATCCGCGCCCACGGGCTACGTCGCTCCGGTTCGACCTCGCCCGCCTCATCCGTCTCACCCGGCGTCCACCGCGCCAGCTTCCCCGCCGCCGACGCCGTGCCACGCGTCGGCTTATGCGCATCGACCGCCGCCGAACCCACGATGAGGGGCGGGGCCGGGGCGACGTCGTCGTCGACAACATCGGCCAACACCACCGTGACGTTATCGGGCGCGCCGGCGGCCAGCGCCAGGTCCACCAGGCGGTTCGCGCACGCCTCCAGGTCGCGGTAATCGGTGAGGGTCTTCGCGATGCGCTCCTTCGACACAACGCCGAACAGACCATCCGAACACAGCAACCAGCGGTCGCCAGGGATGGCCTCGCGGATCGAACGGTCGATCTCCAGCGGCTCCGGGGTGTCGCCGATGTTGCGCATGATCACGTTGCGCTTCGGGTGATTCTCCGCCTCCTCCGGCGTGATCTCCCCCTGATCCACGAGGTACTGGACCAACGTGTGGTCATGCGTGACCTGAGTCAGCGTGCCCTCCCGCAGGAGGTACGCACGCGAATCGCCAATATGGACCATGCCGAGTTTGTTGCCCGCGCGTAAAATCGCGATGCACGTGGTGCCAAGGCCCGCCAGCGACGTCGTCTCCGCCGAGCGCTGAATGAGGTCCGCGTGCGCGTCCTCGAGCGTTGCCGTCAGCAGAGGCAGGAGGTCCTCGGCCTGATGGCTATCATCCACCTCCGCCAAGTGCGCCACCACCACTGACGACGCGACATCGCCACCAGCCGCTCCGCCCATCCCGTCAGCCAACACGATGAGATTCGTGGAGGCATAACCGGCATCCTGATTGGACTTGCGAATCAGGCCGACGTCGGAAGCTGCTGCGCAGCGGAAAGAAATGCTCACTGGCGTAACTCCAGGGTTGTCTTACCGATGGTCACGGGCGTGCCAAAGCCCAGGCGGGTCGGCTCATAAATGCGGGTGCCACCCACCCACGTGCCGTTCGTCGAATTCAGATCCTCCACGTACCAATCGTGGCCATCCGTGTAGAAATGGGCGTGGCGGGCCGAGGTGTAGCCGTCGTCAAGGACGAGCGCCGAATCCGGGGAGCGGCCCACCGTGATCGAACCCGACAGCGGGATCGTGCTGCCGGCTAGGGATCCTCCGCTCACCACCAGGTGCGGGTGCGCTAAGGCGCTAGGCGCGGGGGTGGACGAACGGCGGGGCTGCGGCGTCGTTCGGGAGGCGGGGCGGTTGAAAGCGCGGCCCGGGGTGCGGGACGTGACGCGCGTGCCGTGCACGTCCTTCTTCACCGTGAGCACCACAGCGAAGACGAACAGCCACAGGAGAATGAGGAACCCGTAGCGGAAAAGCGCAATGACCAGGGCACTCATAGCATCTCCGGGCTCGTCCAAAACATGATGCGCGTGCGGCCAATCGTGATCGTGTTGCCATCCAGGAGAGTGGCCGCCGTGATCCGATGGCCCTCCACGTACGTGCCGTTCGTGGTGTCGAGGTCCGTGGCGATGACCCCGCCCGGGGTCACGCGGAGCTCGAGGTGGCGGCGGGAGACACCGGCGTCGTCAACAGTGATATCCGCCGATGATCCACGGCCAATCACCGTGACCGCGCCCGTGAGCAAATAGCGCTCGCCCGCCACCTCAATGATCGGGTTCTCCGGCGAGGCCTCCGGCATGGTAGCGGGGGCCGCCGGGCCGCGCTTCGACCGGCCGCGCACCAGGAGCTTGCCGCGCGACAACTCCGGGGTGGAATTGAACGTGATCTTGATCGGGCCCAGGAACGTGTACGCCTGGTTGCGGGCGTGGGCCGTGGCGATATCCGTTAGCTCGTCGCGCATCGCGTCCTCACCCCACTCCTCCAACTTGTGGAAATCCGATTCCGACAGCAGGATCTCAAACTCGTTCGGCACCACCACGCGCTCCTGGCTGACCGCCGCCGCCCGATCATCCATCGACTTCTTCAAGCCCGATGCCAACTCCACCGGCTTCAGATCCGAGCGAAACGCGCGCGAAAACACGTTCTCGACCGCGTTCTCCATCCCGCGCTCAATCCTGTCGAATGCGCCCATCGTCATCCTTTCGCACTCTCGCCGTCACCGACGCAGCTGAATCGATAGTTCATTTCCTAGGCTACTCGTTCTGAGATCCAAGTGGATCAGCCTGGGAGTGCGGTGTGCGCGGTGGGCGGACATGGGGTGTGGGGTGGGGCGCTGGCGGACACGTGGGTCTGGCGGGGGCGGGGGCCGGGGCCGAGTGCGGCGGCGGAAGATGGAAAGTGAGAAACGCGGCATAGTCGGCGGCGGCGACTTGGAGAGGGAGCGCATGTGCGTGTAGGCTGTCTTTCGCTTGCTCGAGTGGCGGAATAGGCAGACGCGCACGGTTCAGGTCCGTGTGCCCGTGAGGGCGTGGGGGTTCAACTCCCCCCTCGAGCACCAACAAGGCCGGGAAACCGGCCTTTTTCTTTGCCCGCCCCGGCTGACCAGATTATCGGCGCCGCGCACCAAGGTCCCGCCGGTCTGCCCGACAGAAGTCGTGAATATATCGGCTGACGATTGCTATAGGGGCCTGGTGGGCCTCAGGTTCACGAGTTGTGTCGGCGCCCCCGGGTAGCAGCCACTCGGCGGGGGTATTATCGGCTGATCCAAACCCGCCGGCGCTGACCGTGTTCGGCTTTATCCAAAAGGACCGCATGGAGGCCGCCGCCTAAGAGGCTGACAGAAAAAGTGCGGGCCACCCGGCCCGCACTTTTCTCTGTTCGCCGCCCGGCCCTAGTCGTCAATCCAGGTGTTGATGACGTCAGCGTAGGTGAGCGCGTCGGACTCGGAGTGCACGGAGAACACGATGAGGTCGAGGCATTGGCCGTACTTGTCCATCCAGGTGTTGACCGCGTCGAGGGCGATGGTGGCCGCCTTGCGGATAGGGAAGGCGTTGTAGCCGGTGGCGATGGCAGGGAAGGCGATGGAGCTCACGTCGGGCATTTGCCGCGTGAGCTCGAGCGCGTTCCAGTAGCAGTTGTACAGGATGTCGACGTCGTCGTCGGCGATGATCCCGTCGCGCACGGAGGGCCCCACCGTGTGGATGACGTATTTGGCGGGGAGGCGGTAGCCGCGCGTGACCTTGGCTTGGCCGGGCTCTTCGACGTCGGTGCCCTGTAGTTCCATGATGGTCGCGCAGTCGTTGCGCATCCAAGGGCCGGCTTGGGCGTGGAGGACGGAGTCGAGGCAGCCATGGAGCGGGATGCGGCACCCGGTGAGGGTGGGCAGGGCGGTGTTGACGATGGCGTCGATGACGAGTTGGCGCATGTCGCCGCGGAAGAGGACGGTTTCGGTGGAGGAGTCGAAGTCGTTTTCGGGGAGCAGGTCGTGGATGCGGCGGAGGTTCTTGGCTTCGACGCGGCCGTGTTCGCCGACCTGCCTGTAGAGCAGGGTGTTGATTGCGCGGGAGGCGATGGGGTTGAGCGGGCCGGGTTCGCGCAGGGCGAGTTCGGCTTGGAGCCAGCGCAGCAGGCCGTCGTCGGTGGAGAGGTGGGCGATGGAGCCGGTGCCAGTGTAGTGCTTGTGGTTGAGGCCGCCGAGGGCGGTCATCAACAGGTCGTAGGTGGAGCGGGTGTCGTCTTTGGGCTCGGGGAATGGCTCCGAGAGTTTGATTGCGTCCTTATAGTCGTCGAGTTGGAGCATCGTACCTTCCTCAGTTTGATACCCCCAGGTTACCCGAGTTCGCGGCGCGCTGGAACTGTGGGGGCGTGCCGACGACGCGCGGGCTGGCGTTTCACGACAACGGGCGCGCGGGGTTGCACGGCCGCCTGCGGGTGGGCGCGGGAAGAGTTGTCGGAGGCGCTCGTTATGATGGGGGCATGACTGAGATTGGACGGCCCAAGGCGGGCTATGACCTGGTGATTGCGACTGACGGCTCGTGCTCGGGGAATCCGGGCCCGGGCGGTTGGGCGTGGGTGGAGCAGTATTCGGGGCGCACGGCTGCGGGTGGTGCGCATCAGACTACGAACAACATCATGGAGCTCACGGCGATGATTTCGGCGCTGGAGTTTGCGGGGCCGGAGGCGGACCTGCTGCTGCGCTCGGATTCGTCATATGTGATTAAGGCGATGACGGAGTGGGCGCCGGGGTGGCGCCGCCGCGGGTGGAAGAAGGCGGACGGTAAGCCTGTGCTCAACCGGGAGCTGATTGAGAAGATGGTGAATTTGTATGAGTCGCGCACGGGGCGTACCGACGTGGAATGGGTGAGGGGCCATTCCGGGGACGCGGCGAATGAATTGGCCGACCGCCTGGCGGTCGAGCAGACGAACTTGCACGCCTAGGAGCGGGGCACGCGCGGCCGCTGGCCGCGCGTGCTACTACCCCTGTTCGAGCGGGACTTCCTGCGCGTGGGACACCTGCATTTCGGCCACGGCGCGCTTGATCGCATCAGCGTACACGTCGGCGGGCTGGGCGCCAGAGATCCCGAACTTCCCGCCCACTACGTAGAAGGGCACGCCCTCAATGCCGAGTGAGCGGGCGCTGGCGATGTCGGCGCGTACGGAGTCGGAATGCTCGCCGGATTCGAGTTCGTCGGAGACGTCGTCGGGGTCGAGGCCGAGTTCGGCGGCGATCTCGATGAGGGTGTCGGTGTCGGCGAGGTTGCGGCACTCGGTGAAGTGGGCGAAGTAGAGGCGCTCCACTGCCCGCGCCCCGAGGAGTGCGGCTTCTTCGAGGGTTTCGCCGCGGGCCTTGGCGGCGTAGACGAGCTGGTGTGCGAGGAACGTGTTGACCTCGGTGACGTTCTTCCAGTTAATCGCCAGGCCCTCGTCGGCGGCGAGCTCGGTGGTGGAGGTGAGCACCTCGGTGACCTCGTCGGCGGAGAAGTCCTTCATCGACAGGGAGGTGGCGAAGGGGACTGCCGCCGCGGCATCGGGCTGAAGCTGGTAGGCGTGGTACTCAACGGCTACCTTTTGCCCTGATTCCTCAATGCCTTTTTCCAGACGGTGCTTGCCGATCCAACACCACGGGCAGGCGATGTCGGACCACACGTGTACCACGATGTCATGTTCCATGGACCCCACCCTACTCATCGGGCACGAAAAGTGCCGTTCGTGGAGCCTTCGTCACAGCCCGGCCCGGCGAACCCCTAGAATGGCGTCATGAACATCAACGAGGGCGCACCCCGCGCCGAGCGCATCCCCTTTGAGCGGACTTTCCACGGCCACACTTTCACGGACCACTACGAGTGGCTACGCGAGGACGAGGAGAAGGCCCATTCCCTGATCGACGCCGAGAACGCCTGGTTTGACCAGAACACGGCGGACCAGGCCGAGCTCCGCGAGCAGATCGTGGCGGAGATCGCGGCGCGGACGAAGGAGACCGACGTCTCGGTGCCGGTCCGCCAGGGCGACTACTGGTACTGGACCCGCACATGGGAGGGCCGCCCATACAGTGGCCTGTTCCGTGTGCCGCTCAACGGCGCGGACAAGCAGACGGAGAAGGCGGAGCTGACCCGCCCGAAGCCTGGCGCGCGGCTCGCGGGGGAGACCTGCGTGTATGACGGCAACCAGCTCGGCGCCCACGAGGAGTACTTCGCCACCGGCTCGGGGGATGTGTCGCCGGACGGGCGGCTGTTCGCGCTCGCGGTCGACACCACCGGGGCCGAGCATTTCAACCTGCGCATTCACCAGATTTACGGGGACGTGGTGGTGGACGACGCCGTAGAGGGCGCCGGCTACGGGCTGGCGTGGCTCGCAGATTCCAGCGGTGTGTTCTACACGAGGGTGGACGAGGCATGGCGCCACCACGAGATCTGGCTCCACCGGGTGGGGACGAACCCGGACGAGGACCAGCTGATCCTGCGCGAGGACGACGAGTCCTTTGGCCTGTGGTGTGACTCCTCGCGGGATGGGAAGTGGCTGGTCATCACGTCGACGTCGACCGAGACGACCGAGGTCCACCTGGTCTCAACCACGGACCCGGATGAGCGCTTCGTCGTGCGCGAGCGAGAGCAGGGCGTGTTCTACACGGCGGAGGTGGCAGGCGACGAGCTGCTCATCATCCACAACGCCGAAGAGCCTGGCTTTGAGCTGGCCACCGCCCCGGTCCGACCCAGCGATGTCGCCGAGTGGACGAGCCTCGTCAAGCCGGCCGCCGGCGAGCGCTTCCTTGAGGTCGCCGCGTTCAAGTCGTTCGCGGCGCTGCACACGCGCGCCAAGGGCGGAACCGAGATCCGGATCATCGAGCGCACGGCCAAGGGCTGGGACAAGCCGTACATGCTCCCGATCCCTGAGACGATGACCGTGGAGATCAGCGCGAACTACGAGTGGGAGACGACCGGGATCGACGTCGTCGCCGAATCGCTCATCCAGCCGCAAACCTGGCTCAACTGGGACGTGAAGGATAAGGAGCTGACCACGCTCAAGACCCTCGAAGTGCCCGGCTACGACCCGGCGGCCTACGTCGAGTATCGGGAATGGGCGGAAGCGGAGGACGGGGTGAAGATCCCGCTGACCATCGCCCACCGCGCCGACCTCGACCGCGCCGGCGACAACCCTGGCTTCATCTATGGCTACGGCTCCTACGAGATCTGCGACGACCCGTACTTCACCCCCATGCGCCTGCCGCTCCTGGACCGTGGGGTGGTCTACGTCGTGGCCCACATCCGCGGTGGCGGTGAGATGGGCCGCCAGTGGTACGAAGACGGGCGGCTGCTCAAGAAGAAGAACACGTTCTCCGACTTCGTGGCCGCCTCCCGCCACCTCATCGACACGGGACTCGTGGACGGTGAGCGCCTTGCCGCGGAGGGCCGCTCCGCCGGCGGCCTGCTCATGGGCGCGGTGACCAACTTGGCCCCCGAGCTCTACCGAGTGATCTTGGCGGGCGTGCCGTTCGTCGACGCCCTGACCACCATCCTCAAGCCCGAGCTGCCACTGACGGCCGGCGAATGGGAGGAGTGGGGCAACCCGATCACGGCGAAGGAGGTCTACGAATACATGGCCTCCTACTCGCCGTACGAAAACATTCGCGCCGAGCGCTACCCCGCGATCCTTGCCGTCACCTCGCTCAATGACGTCCGTGTGTCCTACCTCGAGCCCACCAAGTGGGTCCAGGAGCTACGCGAGGTGGTGGCCGACGATTCCGGGATCATCCTCCAGCACACCGAGAAGGTCGCGGGCCACGCCGGCGGTTCCGGGCGTTACGCCCGGTGGGAGCGGCGCGCTCGCGAGCTCGCGTTCGTGCTGCGCCAGCTCGACGTCGCTTAGGTTCACGACGCCGATCGCTCAGTCCGTGTCGATCGCGGCGGCGTTGAGCGCTTCCTTCCAGGAGCCGAAGCGCTGCCGGATCGCGGCGCCGGAGGGTAGCTTGCCGGCCTGCCCGGAGACCTTCAGCCACGTACTGTAGGCGTTGAAGGAGGGCTGGCGGCGCGTGCGCTGGGCGTCGATGAGGTAGGAGCGGATGGCGAACAGGTAGTCGTCGGTAGTGAACTTCAGCCCGCCGCGGTTCCGACCGCGGCGGGGCTTGAGGCCGATCGACGTGAGGGCATCATTCCAGTAGCCGTTGAATCGCTTGATCACGGTTTGGGATGTGGGCGGCCAGAGGAAACCGGCGCCGGAGCTCGAGTAGTGGGTGATGAAGTCGGTACGGTGCGTGTCGTAGTCCTTGGCGGTGAGGGGGGCGGTCGGCTTCTCGGCGGCGAACTGGTAGCCGGCTAGCATGAGGCCGAGCGCCTCCTTGCGCTTGGACGGGTCGAGCGCGTCCAGGTGCTTGTCTGCGGCCTCGAGCACCTCGGGTAGTTCGCCCGTGGCCGGGCTCAGGCCGTGCGCGTTGGCGAGCATGAGGTAGAGCGCGCACTGGAGTGACGCCTTGGAAAAATGCTGGGCTGGCCCGTGCCCGGAGCGTTCGATGTCCAACACGGACGTGTGGGAGAGCAAGTTGAGCACGGTCTTGGCGGCTGCGAGGGCGACGTCGTCGAGCTGGGCGTTGAAGGTCTGGGCCTGCTTCTTGGCAGTAGTGGCGCCGACGACGTCGGAAATTGAACGCACGGACGCGAACGGGATGCCGAAGGCGTGGGCGATGAGGGCCAGCGAGTGAGATTCCATGTCAGCGGAGAGGACGCCCGGGAACTTGTCGCGCGTGTCCTTGACGTTGGCCTCGGTGACGAACGAGTCCGAGGAGACGACCAGGCCCGCGTGCGTGCGGCGGTCCGCCTGGCTGGCGGCGTGCGCGGCAAGGACGAGCGCCTCCGTGCTTTGGAAGTAGCGCGGCTGGCCCGGGATCTGGCCGGGCGCGTAGCCGAACGCGGTGGCGTCCGCGTTGCCGTGCACGTAGCGAGTGCCGACCACGATGTCCCCGATCGCGATATCGGAATCGAGCCCGCCGGCCGAGCCCACCGACACGATCACCCGCGGCTCGTACTTGGCGAGCGCCCAGGACAGGAGGCCGGCGGAGCAGGCAGAGCCGATGCCCGTGGTGAGGAAAAGGAGGGCAGAGCGGCCCTTGCGGGCCAGGAATGCCGAGCCGAACGGGGTGGCGATCGGCGAGGTGGTGAAGTCGGGAAGGAGTTCGTTAAACGGCTTCATCTCCTCGACCATCGCCGCGACGATGATGGCGTTAATGCTGGTCATGCGAATACTTCTCCCCACAGGTCTCGCTGGGCGAGCATGTTGGCGACGGCGGCTTGGGCCGCCTCAAGCGAATGGTGGGCGCCCCAGCCGCACTGGACCTCGTTGGCGGCCGGCACGGAGGTGGCGGCCAGGATGTCGCGGAAAGTGCGCTCGATGAGGGACATGGCGGCGTCGACGTCGGGCTCAGCGGCGAGGATGAGGTAGAAGCCGGTCTGGCAGCCCATGGGCGAAAAGTCGACCACGTGATCGGCGTGGTTGCGGGCGTATTCGGCGAAGGAATGCTCAATGGAATGGACGGCGGCCATGTCCAGGTGTGCCACGTTGGGCTGGCAGAACCGCACGTCATACTTGGTGAGAACATCGCCGTGTGGCAACCTCTTCACGTCCGCAATGCGCACGAACGGCGCGGCGACAGCCGTGTGGTCGAGGTTGAACGACTCGACGTTCATTTTGTTCATGGGCTTCCTTTCGACGAAGCCCATTGTAGCCTATTGAGCGTTTGATTCCGCTTGTGCGATACGGGCCTGTTCGCAATCGGGGCAGTAGCCCCAGAACGTCACCTCGGCCTCGTCAATGGCGAAACCGTGCGTGTCGCAGGGCTCCAGACACGGCGCCGAACCGACGACGCACGGGATGTCTACCACCGTGCGGCACGCACGGCACACGAGGTGGTGATGGTTATCGTGGCGGGCCAGCTCGTAGAGCGGGACCGAACCGTGCGGCTCGATCTCCCGCAGCAGGCCCTTCTCGGTGAGGGCGTGCAGGACGTCGTAGATTGCCTGCGTGGACACGGAGCCGAGCCGGGAGGTGACACCCTGGCGGACCGAATCGGCCGTGGAATGCGGGCAGGCCTCGAGTTCTTCGAGCACAGACAGGCGCGGGCGGGTAACGCGCAGCCCGGCGTCGCGTAGTTGATCTTCGAAGGTCGTGTCCATGCGTCCCATTTTCCACATAAAAATGGACTTATTCAAGGACATCAGCCCTAGGCGGGGTGGGGGGTGAGTGTGCAGGTGGACGAGTGTGCAGGTGGACGGCGTGGGCAGACACGCCGCCGACACGCCGGGATGGATGTACGACACGCCGACGCCGGAGAGCGGACTTTTCGGACATCGGAGCGCACAACAGCGGGCACCTGTCCACAATCGTGGATAGAACTGCTCACAACCGTGGATAACGGGGACAACTTTATCCACAGGCCGGTGGATTCGTGGACAAAATAAACTGTCGGAGGCGGGTGGGACGATGGGTGCGTGGCTGGCGGAGGCGGGTCGTCGTCGTTGGCTGTGGAGCCTCACGTGGGTAAGGCGAAGTGTGATGTTATGCGTAGCGTGACGTCGGCCAAGCTTCCCACAAGGGGAAATCCGCATGCCGGCGCGGGGCGCGCCCCGACACGCCGCCAACACATGATCTAGTGGTCAACCGTTTGTCGGCCACTAGGTGTAGTGTTGATTCCCGTATCGATCTATCAGCACAGTAGGAGAAATGCGATGGCCATTACCGTCTACACGAAGCCCTCGTGCGTGCAGTGCACCGCCACCAAGCGGGCGCTGAAGAAGCACGGCCTCGAATTCGAGGAGGTCGATCTTCTCGAGGACGCGGACGCGCTGGCGACCGTGAAGGCATTGGGCTACCAGCAGGCACCCGTCATTTTCGCGGGTGGCGACCACTGGTCGGGCTACCGCCCGGACAAGATCAAGGCGCTCGCTACCGCCGCAGCGGAAGTGTCGGCCTAACCGTTCGGGGCGGCTACGGTCGCCCCGAACGCGCCGGGTGTGCGATGGTACACATCGTCTACTTCTCGTCTGTCACCAACAACACGAAGCGCTTCGTGGATAAGCTCGGCTTCCCAGCCGAGCGCATTCCCTTATATGCGAAGGATCCGTTCCTACACGTCACCGAGGAATACGTCCTCATCACCCCCACCTACGGGGGCGGCAACACCAAGGGTGCGGTGCCGAAACAGGTGATCAAGTTCTTGAACGACGAAGCGAACCGCTCCCTCATTCGCGGGGTCATCTCCGCAGGCAACACGAACTTCGGCGATGCCTACTGCCTCGCGGGGGACATCATCTCCGCGAAAACGAAGGTCCCACACATGTACAGGTTTGAACTGCTCGGCACCCCGCGGGATGTCGATGTGGTTCGCAAAGGATTGGAAGAATTTTGGACGCAACTTTGACGGACACGGGCGAGGAGAGCCTCGACCCGGCGCTGGACTACCACGCGCTCAACGCCCAGCTCAATCTTTACGACGCCGACGGGAAGATTCAGTTCGACGCCGACCGTCAGGCCGCCCGCCAGTACTTCCTTCAGCACGTCAACAAGAACACGGTCTACTTCCATGACCTGGAGGAAAAGCTGAAGTATCTCGTGGACGAGGGCTACTACGAGGCGGAAGTGATCGAACAGTACGATTTCGCGTTCATCAAGTCGTTGTTCAAGGCCTGCTACGCCCACAAGTTCCGCTTCCCCACCTTCCTGGGAGCGTTCAAGTACTACACCTCCTACACGCTGAAGACCTTCGACGGCACACGCTACCTGGAGCGCTTCGAGGACCGCGTGTGCATCGTGGCCCTCTACCTCGCGCGCGGGGATGAGCAGATGGCGATGGACCTCATGGAGGAGATCATCACCGGCCGCTTCCAGCCGGCCACCCCCACGTTCCTCAACGCCGGCAAGGTGGCGCGCGGCGAGCTCGTGTCCTGCTTCCTGCTGCGCGTGGAGGACAACATGGAGTCCATCGCGCGGGCCATCAACTCTTCGCTACAGCTGTCCAAGCGCGGCGGCGGCGTCGCTCTCAACCTGTCCAACCTGCGCGAACAGGGCGCGCCGATCAAGAAGATCCAGAACCAGTCCTCCGGCGTCAACCCGGTGATGAAGCTGCTCGAGGATTCGTTCTCCTACGCCAACCAGCTGGGCGCCCGCCAGGGAGCGGGCGCGGTGTACCTCCACGCCCATCACCCCGACATCATGCGCTTCCTCGACACGAAGCGAGAGAACGCGGATGAGAAGATCCGCATCAAGACCCTCTCGCTCGGCGTTGTGATCCCGGACATCACCTTTGAGCTGGCCAAGCAGAACCAGGACATGTACCTGTTCTCGCCGTATGACGTGGAACGGGTGTACGGCGTGCCGTTTACCGAGATCTCCGTGAGCGAGAAGTACCACGAGATGGTGGATGACAAACGGATCAAGAAGACGAAGATCAACGCCCGCACTTTCTTCCAGACGTTGGCGGAGATCCAGTTCGAGTCCGGCTATCCCTACATTGTGTTTGAGGACACGGTGAACCGGGCCAATCCGATCGACGGGCGCATCACCATGTCGAACCTGTGCTCGGAGATCCTGCAGGTCTCAGAGGCCTCCACCTACAACCTGGACCTGTCCTACGAGTACGTGGGCAAGGACATCTCGTGTAACCTCGGTTCGCTCAACATCGCCAAGACAATGGATTCGCCCGACTTCGCGCGCACGATCCGCACGGCGATCCGGGCACTGACGTCCGTGTCGGACCAGACCAGCATCGACTCGGTGCCGTCGATCAGGCGCGGCAACGACATGTCGCACGCCATCGGCCTGGGGCAGATGAACCTGCATGGGTACCTCGGCCGCGAGCGGATCTTCTACGGTTCGCCCGAGGCGCTCGACTTCACGAACATGTACTTCTACACCGTGACCTACCACGCGATCCGGGCCTCGATGGAGCTGGCGCGCGAGCGCGGGGAGGTCTTCGAGGGCTTTGAGAAGTCGGACTACGCCAGCGGTGTGTACTTCGACAAGTACACGGAGAAGGAGTGGGCGCCCGAGTTTGACCGGGTCAAGGAGCTGTTCGCGGACATCCACATTCCTACACAGGCCGATTGGGAGCAGCTGAAGGCCGATGTCGCGAAGTACGGCATGTACAACCAGAACCTGCAGGCGGTGCCGCCCACAGGTTCGATTTCGTACATCAACAACTCCACGTCGTCGATCCACCCGATCGTGTCGAAGATCGAGATCCGCAAGGAAGGCAAGCTCGGGCGCGTGTACTACCCGGCTGCCTACATGGACAACGACAACCTCGAATACTTCCAGGACGCCTACGAGATCGGGCCGGAGAAGATCATCGACACGTACGCCGTGGCCACCCAGCACGTGGACCAGGGCCTGTCGCTCACGCTGTTCTACCCGGACACGGTCACCACCCGCGACGTGAACCGCAACTACATCTACGCGTGGCGCAAGGGCATCAAAACCTTGTACTACATGCGCATCCGCCAGGCCGCCCTTGAGGGTACCGAGGTGGAGGGCTGCGTGTCCTGCATGCTGTAGTGGTGGCGGCCCGCCGCGAGCGGGTGGCTGGATAGTGCGGCTGTGAAAGATGGATCCCCCGGCGGCGCCGGGGGATCCTTCACGTCTGGGGGCCGGGGTGTTCGGTAGCGCACAAGTTAGCGACACATGCGGCCCGAACTGTTCCGATTTCATCGAGCTATCAGGAAAAGTCGGCAGTCAGGATGCAGAACAGCTGTAAATGGCGCATAATCGTGGCGTGCGCTACCGGGCGCGCTTTCCATCTGATCGTCAACTTAGGGACACTCATGGTCGACGCCTACATGCTCCTCTCCTACGGAGGCCCGAACAAGCCGGAGGACGTGGTCCCGTTCCTGCGCAACGCGGTGGCCGGGCGCGGCGTGCCGGACGAGCGTCTGGCCGAGGTGGGCAAGCACTACTACCGTTTCGGCGGGAAGTCGCCGATCAATGAACTCAACGCGGCGCTCGCGGACCGGTTGCGCGCGGAACTTGAGGCGCGTGGGGACCGCACGCCCGTCGTCGTCGGTAACCGTAACTGGCACCCTTTCGGTCACGAGACCCTGGCGGAGCTTTACGACGCCGGCGCGCGGTCGGTGCGGGCGGTGGCGACGGCGGCGTTTTGCTCCTACTCGGGGTGCCGGCAGTACAGCGAGGACCTCGAGCGGTGGCGCGCCCAGCTCGGCCATGCGGACCTGCGCGTGGAGAAGATCCATCCGTTTTGGCAGGCCACGGGGTTCTACGTGGCGTATCGCGAGGTGGTGCGGGAGGCGCGTACGAAGATGCCTGACGCGCGGCTGGTGTTCGTTACGCACTCCATCCCCACGGCGATGAATGCGGCGGCGGGCCCGCCCGCCTACGACGTTCAGCACCGCCAGCTGATCGAGCGGCTGTGTGCGGAGCTCGGCGAGCAGGAGTGGGACCTGGCCTACTGCTCCCGCTCGGGTAGCCCGCACGTGCCCTGGCTCGAGCCGGACATCAACGACCACCTCGAGGCGATCGCCGGCGAGGGGGCGTCGGCCGCGATCGTGGTCCCGATCGGGTTCATCTCGGACCACATGGAGGTTGTCTACGACCTCGACATTGAAGCGCGCGCCACCGCCGAACGCCTCGGCATGGGTTACCTGCGCGCCCCCACGATCGACCGCTCGCCCACCTTCATCGCGCAACTCGCCGACCTGCTCCAACAGGGGCCGGCCGACTCCCCGGCAGACTGCTGCCACCCAACCCCGCCCGCCGCCCTGCGGGCCAATCCAGAAAGAGGAATGATGACTCACCCGACTCCCGCCAACGACGCCGTCGCTCACCCCGCGCCCGACCATCCGGCGCCCACACACCCCGGCTCGCGTCCCTCCCCGCACGGCCACCCGCGCGGGGAGGTCCGCCCGATCGCCAAGCAGCTGAATGAGGAGCGTCCGTTCGTCATGTGGTCGGTGTTCAAGGCCGACCAGGTGGGCGAGGCGGGAGCCGGCGCGTTTGACCCTGCGCGGATTGCGGCGGCGGAGGACGCCGTTGGGAAGACGGGGGTCTCGGTTCGCGGGTACTACGACGTGTCCGGATTCCGCGCGGACGCCGATCTCATGGCCTGGTTCGTGGCGGAAAGCGCCGAGGCTGCGCAGGCAGCCTACCGGGTGCTGCACCGCGGGTTGGCGCTGACGCCGGTGTGGTCGGCGCTCAGCCAACACCGGCCGGCCGAGTACAACCCGGACCACCTGCCCGGCATGTTTGAGCACGAGCCGGAAAGGTTCGCGTCCGTGTACCCGTTCGTGCGCTCGTATGATTGGTATCTGCTCGAGGACTGGAAGCGGGCCGCGATAATGCGCAATCACGCGGCGGCGGGCCGCCCCTTCGATGACCTCGTCACCTCCACGCTGGCCTCCTTCTCCCTGTCGGACTACGAGTGGGTGGTAGCGCTCGAGGGTGAGGACCTGACCCGGATCGTCGATCTCATGTATGCCTTCCGCAAGACCGAGGCTCGGCTTTACGTACGCCAGGACGTGCCGTTCTTCACCGGCGAGCGCGTGGAACTGGCCGAGTGGGCGCGCAGGCAGGGAAGTCCGCTGGCCTAGGGTCGGGGTGCTGGTCGCACGGACGTTCGCGGACGACCTGGCGTGTGGCCGGCGTGAAGCCCGGAATCGGCGCTTGGTTTTGTGCAGGCGGGTCTTGGGGGCGCCCGGCAGAACTCGTGAATATGCCGGCTGGCGATTGCTATAGGGCCTGGTGGGTCTTAGGTTCACGACTTGTGAGGGAGCGACCGGCAAGCCAGCCGCCGGGGCCGGCGGTTTTGGGTGGGGTTAGGCGCGCTCGAGGTCGAGGAGCTGGATCTTGCACTCGAGGCCTCCGGCGTAGCCGGCCATGGAGCCGTCGGCGCCGATCACCCGGTGGCAGGGCACGGCGATGAGCACCTGATTCCTGCCAACAGCCCCGCCGACCGCTCGGGCCGAAGTCGGCCGGCCTAGCTTCTTTCCGACAGCCGCGGCGAGTTCACCGTAGCTCACCGTCTCCCCGTAGGGGATCTCGCGCAGGGCCTGCCAGCTGGCCAGCTGGAAGGGAGTGCCGGTCTGCTCGATGGGGAAGTCGATGGCGGGATTCTGGCCGGCGAAGTAGGCGTCGAGCCAGGTGACGACAGGCTCGGCGCCGGACGAGTTGGTGGTGGGCGGAGTGCTGCCGGCGGTGCTCCTTACGGTGACACTGCTAGTGGCGGGATTGCAACCCGCCGGGCTCAGCGCGGCGGTGGGGGCCTCGGCCTCCAGCGCCGCGGGCACGTTGGCCAGCGTCCACAGTCCGTTCAGCGCACCATCATAGGAAATGGTGAGAACCCCGATGGGTGAGTCGTAGTGGAAGATCACGGCTGCTCGTTGGGTTCCGGCACAGCAGGCGCCTCCAGCTCCGGCTGTGCCTCGGGCTTGGATGTTGCAGGTGATTGCGGAGTAGGAGGTAGCGTCCCCGCCTGGGATGTTACGGGTTGGACCGCGGGCCGGGGTAGCGCCGGGTGCGCGAACCACTGCGAGAACCAGTAGGTCATCCACTCGAGCGGCCCGCGCCGGAACGGCAGCAGCGCCCACACGGTGCAGAACAGCACCGCGATGCCGGCGACCAGCAGGAAGGGCGTGGCCGTCGAGGAAAAGAACAGCTCCTCGTTGAAGTGCAGCCCGAAGGCGTGGCCCACGTAGGCGGTGAGCGACATCGAGCCCACGGCCGCGATCGGGAAGAGCAGGTGCTTGGCGAGCGGCGAGAGCCACAGGCATACCGCGAGCACTATGAGCCCGAAGCCGAGGTTGCCGATCACTTCCGTGGTGGTGTTCATGTGCGGTTCGGCGGTGAACACGTCCCACAGGGTGAAGGGCATGAAGGAGGGCACGAACTCCATGGAGCTGCCGGACTCGAACCCTGTTTCGGTGGCGAAGGTGTGGGTGGCGAGGTAGGCGGTGCCGTAGCCGAGCACGGCGAGCATGAGGCCGCCGCCCAAGAGCCGGATCCGCGCGGACGACGCCGACAGGTCCGTCCGCCCGATGGCGATACCGGCGATGACGTAGGCCATGTAGGCCAGCCCGGGGTAGTGGCCGGTGACGAGCACGTCATAAAGGTAGGAGTTGGGCCCGGAAGCGGGGTAGACGTCGAAGGTGTAGGAGATGAGATTGGCGAGGTGCATGACCTGCGGGCCGACCAGGGCGACGACGCCGGCCGTGATCGCGAGCTTCTTTGAAGACCAGCTGAGCAGCGGCAGGGCGAGCAGGAACCAGGCGGCGTAGTAGCCGAGGATGACCGCGATGATGGTGGGGAAGAGGGAAAGGAAGGCGGCGAACGCGAGGAGGGCGACGGCGCGCCCGGCGATGCGTAGCTGGGCGTGGCGCAGTTGCAGGTCGGTGTAGGGCACGTTGCGCCCGGAAAGGATCGCCAGCGAGATGCCGGCGAGTAGGGCAAACAGCGCCGATGATCGGCCCGCGGGGATGTTGCCCAGGAAGTTGGTGAACGTGGCGGTCACGTCGATGCCGGGCCGCACGTGGGCCCAAATCATGCCGAGGATCGCCAGGCCGCGGGCGAGGTCGATCCCGCGGATGCGGCCCCGGTAGCGCTGTAGGGCAGGTTCGACGACGACGTCGGGCGCAGCGGGCGTCGTCGTGGACGGGGTGGACTCGGGCGCGAGGGGCCCGGGCGTGGTCGTGAAAGTGCTCATTGCACAAGCCTACGGCCAATCGTGGCCCCGCCGTACGCTGACGCGATCACATCGGGGGAAATTGTCGGAGGAACGTGCGAAGATAGTTTTGGTTACGAAATGGAGGTTGGCATGGCGCACAAGGGCCCGTTTGAAGCTATTAATTGGAACAAGATTGAGGATGAGAAGGACCTGGAGGTCTGGGATCGCCTCACCGGGAATTTTTGGTTGCCGGAGAAGATTCCGCTGTCGAATGACATTCAGTCGTGGAACACACTCAAGCCGCATGAGCAGGAGATGACCACGCGCGTGTTCACGGGGCTGACGCTGCTGGATACGATTCAGGGCACGGTGGGCGCGGTGTCGCTGATTCCGGATGCGGTGACGGCGCATGAGGAGGCGGTGTACACGAACATCGCGTTCATGGAGTCGGTGCACGCGAAGTCGTACTCGTCGATTTTCTCCACGCTCATTTCGATGAAGGAGATCGATGAGACGTTCCGCTGGTCGGAGGAGAACGTCTACCTGCAGAAGAAGGCCGAGATCATCGAGAAGTACTATGACGGGGATGATCCGGAGAAGCGCAAAGTTGCGTCGGTGATGCTGGAATCGTTCCTGTTCTACTCGGGGTTCTACGCGCCGATGTACTGGTCGGCACACGCGAAGCTGACCAACACGGCGGACCTGATTCGCCTCATTATTCGCGACGAAGCGGTGCACGGCTACTACATCGGTTACAAGTTCCAGGTGGCGATGGCGAAGGCCAGCCCGGAGCGACGCGAGGAGATCAAGGAGTGGACGTACGAGCTGCTCGATGAGCTCTACGACAACGAGGTGGAGTACACCGCCTCGCTGTACGACCAGATGGGCCTCACGGAAGACGTGAAGATGTTCCTGCGCTACAACGCCAACAAGGCGCTGATGAACCTCGGCTATGAGGCGCTGTTCCCCGCGTCGGAGACTGCGGTGAATCCGGCGATCCTGGCAGCGCTGTCGCCGGGGGCGGATGAGAACCACGACTTCTTCTCGGGCTCCGGCTCGTCCTACGTGATTGGCACGGCTGAGGCCACCACCGACGACGACTGGGACTTCTAGCCGCCCGGCTGGCCCGGCGCCAAGTGAGCGTGTCGGCCCGGCGGCGACGCCGTCCGGCGCAAGTCCGCCGGCACGACCGGAGCAAACGGCGCAACTGGGCCCACGGCGTCGTGAACGCGGGGCCGGCAAGCTAAGCGCGCGGCGGTCGGCTAGGGTGGGGGCATGTATCGCGTGCTGATTGTGTGTACCGGAAACATTTGCCGCTCGCCGATGGGTGAGATCGTCCTGCGCGACCGCCTTGCTGAGGCAGGGATTGACGACGTGGAGGTCCGCTCCGCCGGCGTCTCCTCCGAGGAGCACGGCAACCCCGTGGACTCGCGCGCCCGGCAGGTGCTGCGCGAACACGGGCACGACGTCGGTGCCCACCACGCCCATCGTGCCACCGACGCCGAACTGCGCGACGCCGACCTCATCCTCGCGATGACCACCGGCCACGCCCGCTCCCTGCGCGGCATGCTCAGCCAGATCGGGGAGCCGTTGGATAAAGTCCACCTGTGGCGCGAATTCGACGGCACGATCGGCGTGGCGGCCGACGGCGCATTCGGTGAGGGCGGCGTGCTCGCGGGCGACTCAAGCAAGCGGTCGCACTCGGCCAACCTCTACCACTCCGCCGGCGAATACGACGTGCCCGACCCGTGGTACGGCGGCCCCGAGGACTTCCAGGACACCTACGAGGTGGTGGACAGGGGCGCCCGCGGGCTGGTCGAGTTCATTGAGGCCCGCCGCGGTTAGCCTCGCCTGTCCCGCGCTACTTGCCGGCCAGGATTGGATCGGCCAGCTGTGAGCGGTGTTCGTCGTCCTCAAAGCGCGGGTTGATGATGTCCTGTGGCTCGTCCACCGCGGTCAGGGTGGCCGTGCGCGTGCTCTCTCGGCCGTTCACCGTGTACTCGGATTCGGAGCGGATGACCACGTAGTCGTCGCGGATGAAGATGGTGGAGACGAGCGTGTCGGCGTCGTCGGACACGGTCAAGGTCAGGACGGTGACGGGCATGCCGTCGACTACGTCCGTGCCCGACACCTTGTATTCGAGCGCGGGGTCCGTGCCGGCCGCGCGCACGTTCGGGTTGAGCAGCGCCTCGTAGCGCCCGGGGAGAGTGGATTGGAAGGCGAGGGTTTCGTCGGTGGAATCGGAGGTGGCCTGTACCCACGAGCCGTCGCGCTGGACGAACGTGTTGCCGCTGACGAGGATGACGCGGCCGGCCGCGTCGCCGTCACCACCAAAGGACTCGATCTCCACGGCGAGTGGGTCCATGTTCGTGCGCGAACGGGTGGCCAGCTGCCCGTCCACGGCGTCCTCCTGCACGTAACCGGCCAGCTTACCCAGAGCCTCCGCCTGGCAAAACGCCAGCTCGCGGGCGTTGACCGTGGTGGGGGAGCCCTTGAGGGGGTCAGTACAGTGATCGACTGCGGTGTCGGGGGCGGAGGGGTCGCTGGCGACGTCGCTCCCACATGCCGTGAGAATCGCCGTCAACGCGCCCATGCACGCCACAAACCGAGCAGTCATTGTCCATCCTTTCCCTGGACCCACTCTACCCACGCAACCCTTAATGATCCCTGGAGGAAGTGGCGGCGGATCTGGGAATTCCCTGTGAAAAAGTGTGGGCGGGAAAGACCCGCCCACACTCATGATTCGGCAAACGCCGAGCTTGACGCCCGCAGCCTTAGAGGTTCATCGCCGCGTTGCCCGCATCCTGTGCTTCCTTCAGGCCCTGCTCCACGGGGACCGAGCC
The DNA here is from genome assembly GCF_001808405.1 of Trueperella sp. HMSC08B05. Classification (NCBI taxonomy): domain Bacteria; kingdom Bacillati; phylum Actinomycetota; class Actinomycetes; order Actinomycetales; family Actinomycetaceae; genus Trueperella; species Trueperella sp. HMSC08B05. The sequence continues at coordinate 63,934 of NZ_KV793258.1, forward strand.
AAGGAAGACGTCCAACAGGCGTGGGATGAACGCCTCGGTGCCGGCGTTGACGTCCGGGCCAAACGGCGACAGGGCCGTCTTACCCGCGGCTGAGTCGATGAACACCGACACGTCCACGCCCTGCTCAGCCCAGTAGTTCACAAAGTAATCCTGCGCGCCCACGGCGCCCGGGAACGAAACGCCCATCTGACCAAGCGGCGCCTGGCCCTCGGTGGTGCCGAGCCACTTGAGGACCTCGAGGGTTGCCTCGCGGTGCTGCGTAGCCTCATTACCCACGGCCACCACGCCGTGCGACGTGGAGATCGCGCCCTCCGGGCCGGCGATCAGCGGGGCGATACCCCAGTTGATGTCCGTGTTGTCCGCGATCGTCTTCAGCGAGTACGGGCCGGACTGGAACAGGGCCATCTCGCCGCGGATGAACATCTCACGGGCGAGGTCGCCGTTCGTGTTCGTCTCCGCCGCCGACGGCGCCACGTGGTACTTGTTAATGAGGTCCGTGATGTAAGTGAAGGCCTTCACGCCTTCCGCCGAGGCGAAGTCGAACGAGCCGTCCTCGTTTTGGAACTTGCCGCCGGCCTCCGCCAGGAACGGCAGGTAGATCGCCTGCATGTCCGCCTGGGCGTTCATGCCGTAGGTGGCGATGTTGTTCGCGTCAAAGTCGGCCGAATCGGCGGTGTTGCCGTTCGCGTCCATGGTCAGCTTCTGCAGGGCCGGCAGCAGCGTGTCGTTGTCGCCCCAGGTCAGTTTCGTGACGTCGACGCCGGCCGCGTCCACCAGATCCTTGTTGTAGAACAGTGCGATCGAATCCCAGATCTGCGGGATGCCCCACAGGGCATCGTTGCGCGTGTACAGGTCAACCACCGACTGCTGCCACTCCTCGTGATCGCTGCCCAGCTCCTCGGTGATGTTCATCAGGTTGCCGTTATCGGCGTAGAGCGCGAAGTTCGACGAGTTCACCCAGAAAATGTCGGCCATCTCGCCCGAGGAGATGTCCAGCGGCAGCTGGGTCCAGTAGTCACCCCACGGCACAACCTCAACCTCAACCTTGATGTCAGGGTGCTGCGCCGTGAACTGCTTGAAGGACTCTTCGTAAGCCGGGGCGGCGGCGTCGTCCCACAGGCGGAACGTGACGGTGGTGCTCTCCGACGACGTCGACTGCTCCGACGACGGATCCGTGGTCTTCTCGGCGCCACCCGTGCTCGGCGAGCACGCGCTCAGCACAAGGCCGAGGGTGCCAATCGCCGCGGTAGCGGTCAGGAATGAACGCTTCATGGTCTCTCCTCTGTGTGAAATGGGCGCAGGCGCGCCGATACGCCAACTCTACCAGTTGAAATGTCAACAAGTTGGTGTGGGGTTAGGGACGTCACTATGAGCAAACAAGGCCCGCCCGAGTGCGGACTTCTGTGGCTTTTCCCAATCAGGGGTGTAGTTTGGCTCGCACCCACCGGTCGCTGCTGGATATTGCCGCAATTCCCGGCAGAAGTCATGAATGTGTCGGCTATCGATCGCTGTAGGCACCTGGTGGGTCTCAGGTTCACGACTTGTGACGGGCCCAGCCGGTGCCAGACGCGAATTGGGCCGACGGCATAGATTATCGGCGCCCAGCCAGACGTCACGTAGCCAGTTACATAGCCCCTCCGACAGAACTCGTGAATATACCGGCTAC